>JAVXWV010000882.1:0-4876 GCA_032230775.1 Mycobacterium sp.
GCCGTGCAGCCCGAGGGCAGCGGACCGACGACGATCGAGTTCAACACGAACCCCGCGCCAGGTCAGACCGTCAAGGTCGCCGACGTCGGTCAGTACGCCATTGAGTTGCAATCCCTTGACCCGTACCCGCAGACGCCTGACGACCCCATCGCGGTAGAGGATTACCGCGCAACGTTAGTGGTGCGCACGCGTTAGTGCCGCGCGAGTTCTTCGGTGGCGTCGGCCTTTTCGGCCATCCGACTGACGGTTGAGAGTTCCAGCCAGGCCTGTATCAGTCGGACGGCAGCGCCGATGTTGCCGACCTGGCAGTGGTTGCTCGCCTGCTCGGCCGCGGTGAACGTGCGGGTGGTGACCGACCGTGCGTTGACGAGGTTGGCTGCCTGCCGCCGCAACTGCCTCAGCGGCACATAGTGGTCGTCGGCGCCCGCAAGCAACAGCGCATCTGCGGTGACCCGTTTCGAGATCCGCCGGGTGTCGAACGTCGTGATCGAACGCAGGAAGTCGTAGGCCGTCGGGGTGCCGGTGACGTGCATGCCCTGCTGCAGTCCCCACGCGGCGACGGGTTTGCGCGCGATCGCCCGTCGCGCAACGGCGTTCACGATCCCCTTGGCGCGCAGGGTAATTAGAGCGCGCAACACCGGTGTCACCCCGCGCCCGATCTGCCCTGACACGACCTCGAAGAAGTCGTCGAGAATGTCCATGCTCACGACGCGGGTGATCCGTGGCTCGAAGGCGGCCGCGCGGATGGCGAATCCGCCGCCAAGAGATTCGCCGATCACCGTCACGTCGGTGAGCTGGTAGTGATCGAGCACCGCGCTCACCGGCCGCTCCCATTCCGGGATCATCGGCAGGCCATGCTCCTCCAGAGCGCTACCTTGGCCCGGCCCCTCGAACACGACGACCCGGTGGCCTGCGTCCACCATCGCGGCGAGCATCGGCAGGAACTCCTCGATGTAACTGTCGAATCCGCCGAAAATGACTATGGTGCTTCCGGTTTCAGCTTCCGGATGCAGGTCGAGTGCCGGTAGTGCTGAACCGGCATACGGCACCGCCTCTGGGCTGACGTCGTACAGCGTCCGCATGGTCTGCACGAAGCGAGTTCTGGCACCAAGCTTGCGCGGATCGTCGGGGCGCATGAAGAACTCTGCGGCCCGGTCGTAGTACGCGGAGGCCAATCGGCGATCTGCCTTGCGGGCGGTTTCGGCCAGGCCCAGGAACCCGTCGATCCATTCGGGATACGTGTCGCAGCGGGCCGCCAGTTCGGTGACCTCGGGAATGGCCGATGGGCCGAGCCACTGAACCCATCGGTTGCATTGGAAGCTCAGGCTGAGGTCGTCGTGGAAGTGGTGATACCCGACGGCCGGTGTGGTGCCGCTGCAGTCGAGGCGAGGCGCTGACGGATCCATGGCGTTCTCCTATCGCAAGTTCACTTGCGATAGATCATGCACTCTCTTAAGACCTATTGCAAGTGCACTTGCGATAGGCTTTGGGCGATGAACGCCCCCGTATCCCACCGGCGCGGTGAACACGTCCGCCACACCGTGCTGGCCGCGGCCTTCGACGAACTCGCCGAGAACGGCGCAGGCGCGGCGACCGTCGCTGGGGTCGCGCGGCGATCGGGGGTCCATGAGACGACGATCTACCGGCGATGGGTGACCAAGGAGAAGCTGTTCATCGAGGCCATGCTGAGCAACAGCGCCGAGGAGATACCCACACCGGACACCGGGTCCATCCGTGGAGACTTGCTGGCGGTCGTGCGGGCGGTGATCGCCTACCTGACATCTCCAGTCGGCGTGGCGTCGTTGCACGTCGCCGCGTCACTGACAATCGACGATAACCAGGTCGCTCGCCAGGCATTTTGGGGAGGCAGACTCAACGCGTTGCGTCCCGTCGTCGAGCGCGGCATCGCCCGCGGCGAGCTGCGACCCGACACCGATGCCGCGCTGCTCCTTGAAGCACTGGTAGCGCCGGTGCACGGCAGGCTTCTTCTCATCGGCAAGACCGTCGACGAGCAGTTCGGTGAGCGCATCGTCGACCTGCTCCTAGAGGGCGCTGTGCGCCGTCGGTGATGTAGCTGATCGGAGTTCGGGCACTATAGGCAGATGCGCACATCCCGTTTGCGTCATCCGCTGGCCACGCTGCTGATCGCGTTCGCCGCGGTCCTGGCCCTGGTTGTACCAGCGACAGCGTTGGCCGCCCCAGCCGATACGGAGGCGGCCGCTGCGGCGGTCGCGCCTGCCGTCGTCCAGATCACCACGAAGATCGACTACCAGCAGGCCATCGGAACCGGGACCGGCACGGTCATCGATCCCGGCGGCGTGGTGCTGACGAACTACCACGTGGTCGCGGGCGCAAACACCGTCACCGGCACCGTCGGCGGGAGCGATTACCCGGCCGATCTCGTCGGCTACGACCGCAAGCACGACATCGCGGTGCTCCAGCTGCGCGGCGCAGGCGGGCTGCCGTCGGCACCCATCGGAGACTCCTCACGGGTTGTGGTTGGCGAGCCGACCGTCGGTCTCGGCAACGCTCACGGCGTCGGCGCTCCCCTCACCCACGAGACAGGTCCGGTGTCCGCACTCAATCAGACCGTCAACGCCGAAGACTCGTTGACGGGCAGCTCGGAGGAAGTCAGCGGGCTGATCGAGGTTGCGGCACCTGTGCGGCCGGGCGACTCTGGCGGGCCGCTGGTGAACAGCGCGGGACAGGTCGTCGGCGTGGTCACCGCGGCGACGGTGAACTTCCAAATGGGCCCTACTGGAAGGGGTTTCGCGATACCCATCAATGACGCGCTGGCCGTTGCAGGCCAGATCCGGTCCGGCGCGCCGTCGGGCAATGTGCACATCGGCGAGCCGGTGCTGCTCGGCGTGGGTGTCAGCACTGCACCACGCAACGCACCGGGAATCATCGTGCGCGACGTGATGCGCGGCGGCCCGGCCGACCAGGCGGGCATCGCCATCGGCGACGTGATCACTGCGCTCGACGGAACCTCATTGGACTCGGCCACCACGCTGACCTACGTGCTGGACAGGCACTACCCCGGCGATGTAATCAACGTGACGTGGATCGACCACAGCGGCCAGCAGCGCACCGGCAAGGCCGCCCTGGTTCCCGGCCCCTGAGTTTGCGCCAAAGGCATCGACTCTTTCGGTCCCGCCACCCTATGCTGAGCGAGTGCACAACACCGCTCCGTACCGGGTCGTCCAGTGGACGACGGGAAACGTTGGAAAGAGCTCCGTGGCGGCTATAGCCGCCAATCCCACACTCGACCTCGTTGGCTGTTACGCCTGGTCGAAGGACAAGGCCGGCCAGGACATCGGCGAACTCGCAGGCATCGCACCGCTGGGTGTCAAGGCCACCAACGACGTCGACGCGCTCCTCGCGCTGAAACCCGACTGCGTCGTCTACAACCCGATGTGGATCGACATCGACGAGCTCGTGAAGATCCTCGAAGCCGGCGTGAACGTCGTGACGTCCGCGTCGTTCATCACCGGACACAACCTCGAGGCCGGCCGCGACCGGATCGAAGAGGCGTGCAAGCATGGCGGCTCGACGATGTTCGGTTCGGGCGTCAGTCCGGGATTCGCCGAGCTGCTGGCCATCGTCGCCGCCAACGGCTGCGCACGGGTAGACAAGGTCAGCATCGCCGAGGCATCCGACACCACCTTCTACGACTCTCCCGATACCGAAAGACCGTGTGGCTTCGGCATGCCCATCGACGACCCCGACCTTGCGCCCATGATGTCGCAGGGCACCGCGATTTTCGCCGAGGCGGTGCGTCTGGTCGCCGACGCGTTGGGCGTCGAACTCGACGAAATCGTCTGTGAGGCCGAGTACGCCCAGACCACCGAGGACGTCGAGATGGCCTCATGGACCATCAAGGCCGGTTCTGTGGCCGGAGTTTTCGCCAGCTGGCAGGGCCGTGTCGGCGGCAAGACGGTCGTCGACCTCAATGTGCGGTGGCGTAAAGGACAAACGCTCGACCCGGATTGGAAGGTCGAAGGCGATCCCTGGAAGATCACCATCGACGGATTACCCACAGTGACAATGCAAGTCGGCTTCCTGCCGCCGCCCGACTTCATCGAAAACGCCAAGACGATGGAAGACTTCATGGGGCTCGGCCACATCATCACCGCGATGCCGCCGATCCACGCGATCCCCGCCGTCGTCGCCGCCGCGCCGGGCATTGTCACGTACAACGATCTGCCGCTGACATTGCCCCGCGGCATCGTGCCTGGAAGCTAGCGCCGTCCGGCCAGCCGTTTCTTGGGCGCCAGCTGACCGGTCTGGCGATACCGCGCACCGTATCTCGGCACCGCGAGGGCGCCTGCATGCCGCGCGGCCGTGATGCCATTGCGCAGCGGCCGCGCCAGACCGGCGAACGAGGCCATGTCGAGCACCATCGGTGTCAGCAGCCTGTTGTGGACGAACGCGAATGCGCTGCCGGACGCCGGATCGGCCCACCCGAGGGTGCCGCCGAGGCCGAAATGGCCAAAACCCTTGAGCAGACCGGGGATCGGCGATTCGTGATAGCCGAGGTGGAATGGCATGGGCACGCCGATGTTCAGGTCCGGCCACGGCTTGGGGTTTCCAATCAAGCCCTGCGCCAGCTCGCCTGACAGGAACTGAACGTCGTCGATCTTTCCGCCGTTGGCGATGGCGGCGTACATCTTGGCAAGACCACGGGCCGTGACGACGCCGTTGGCGGCAGGAACCTCGCCGTCCAGAAATGGAATATCGCCCTGCACGAACGATTTGATGCCAGGAAAGAACATCGCGCCGAACGCGCCGGACAGCGGCAGACCGGCCACCCTTGGCGCGACGAAGTTGAACACCGGGTTGCCGCGCGAGCTCTGCGGCGCCAGGATCTGTGCGA
>JAVXWV010000200.1:0-4045 GCA_032230775.1 Mycobacterium sp.
GTCTCCCGCTTGTTGGCGAAGTCCCTAGCGCGCCTTCGAGACGAGTTGCAGTAGCCGACGCGGCTCGTCCTGCACGGCTGACAGCGCGGTGTCGACGCTGGTGCAGATCGGCAGGGCCGAATCGGGATCGCAGATCCGGAGCAGCCGGGTCACGGCCGAGCTGGGAGCGAGAGCCCATTCGATCTTCTCGCCGGCGCAGCGGACATTCACGCTGTGAAGCGCGGAAAAGCCTGCGGTACCGAAGAATTCGACGCCGGTCAGATCCAGCACCAGGCGATCGATGTGGGCGGAGTGGCGCAGCGCGTAGTCGACGAACTGCTGAGCGTTGGCCGCGTCGATTTCGCCGTGCGCGGTGATCACCGCCATTGATGGCCGCAGCCACCGGGTGGCGAAGTGCGCCGTGTGGCAGTCGGTGGGTTCGATGAGAGACTCCGGGTTCGCCGAAGCGTGTACAGAGGTAGACATTGTGACTCCATCAGTCGGAATACGTGATTTCGTACTGTGGCTCACGTCAAGAAATCGGCCCTGCGTCCTCAAAGCCTTCGCTGCAGGGAGGGAGTTTCCGCCCTGCACGTCGCATTGACGCTTCCAGCGGCTGTGAACTCAACCTGTTTTGCATTTTAGGCCCAACGGAGGCCGCTCGGCAATCGATCTAACGGGATCTTTCATAGACCCAGTTCAGTCACACTGTTTGCGTGTCGAAAAGCGTCACCGCTGCCGGTGTGCTGCTCGCCGCGGGGGCCGGGACCCGCTACGGCATGCCCAAGGTGCTTGCTGAAAACGGCGAGTGGCTGCGCGCCTGCGTGACGGCACTGGCCGACGGAGGATGCGACGACATCGTCGTGGTGTTGGGTGCTGCGATCGTCGACGTGCCTGCGCCCGCGCGGGCCGTCATCGCAGAGGACTGGGAGCGGGGGCTCAGCGCGTCGGTGCGGGCCGGTGTGACGGCCATCGACGCCCCGTACGCCGTGCTGCACACGGTCGACACGCCCGGCATCGGCGCTGACGTGGTGCGTCGGGTACTCGGCGCCGCGCGCTCGTCCCCGTCGGGGCTGGCGCGTGCCCGCTACGGAGACCGGCCCGGCCACCCCGTCGTCATTGCGCGCACGCATTGGCCGCAACTGCTCGACGGGCTCGCAGGCGACGAGGGAGCGCGGCCGTTTCTTCGTGACCGCACCGATGTGGTCGAGGTGGACTGCGGCGACCTGGCGTCGGGTGATGACGTCGATGCGGCTAGACCGTGATGCCCAGTACGGCCGCGGCAAACCGGCGAACGGATTCTTCGGCGGTCGCCGCCGCATCGCTGTGGCCGTCGCGTGACCGGGTGCGAACGGTGGCGGTCGCCGGATCAATCGCCACCTCGGCCAGCAATTCGCCGGTCGTCGGCTCGCAGACCGCCCAGGTGTAGCCCGCGTCGGACGCCCACAGCGCGCCGCAACGCGTGACGTAATCCGGGTCGGTTTCACCGAGGTCGGCCAGCGCAGGGCGGTCGTCGATGAGCCCGTCCTGCCGGGGTGCACGCAAATACCAAGCACCGGCATTTATTTCAACGGGCTCCACCCAGTGATGGTAGGCATGACGTCATGAAAATCACGGTTGTCGGCGCAAGCGGTCTGATCGGCACCAAGGTTGTCGGTCTTCTTGAAGGTCAAGGTCACGAAGTGGTGGCCGCATCGCGGTCATCGGGAGTCGACGTGCTGACCGGGGACGGCCTTGCCGGTGCGCTCTCCGGCGCGAACGTCCTTGTCGACCTGCTCAATTCGCCGTCGTTCGAAGACGATCCGGTGATGGAGTTCTTCACCGCGTCGACGACCAACCTGGTCGCCGCCGCCACGGCCGCGGGGGTGAGTCACTACGTCGCGCTATCGATCGTCGGTGTCGACGGGTTACCCGACAGCGGCTACATGCGAGCCAAGGTGATGCAGGAGAACATCATCACCGAATCCGGTCTGCCGTACACGATCCTGAGGGCAACGCAGTTCGCCGAGTTCGCCGACGCCATCACCGACTCGATGATCGTGGGCGACGAGGTGCGGGTGCCCGACGCGTTGATCCAACCGGTCGCCGCCGACGAGGTCGCCGCGACCGTCGCGCGCGCAGCTGTCGCCGAGCCACTTAATGGTGTCGCGAATATCGGTGGGCCGGAAAAGATCTCGTTCGAACGGATGGCCCGCGACGTGTTGGCCCGGCGGGGTGACGACAAGGCGGTCATCGTCGACCCCCAGGCCCGCTACTTCGGTACGCAGTTGGAGTTGCGCAGCCTGGTGACGCCCGACTAGCGCGGCGTTCGGCAGTTGAGGCCTATTTGATGTCGGCCAGCACGGTGCCCTGAGTGACGGCCGCGCCGGCCTCGACCGCGAGCCCGGTGATCGTGCCGTCCTTGTGGGCGGTAACGGGGTTTTCCATCTTCATCGCCTCGAGGACGACGACGAGATCGCCCGCCGCGACCTCCTGACCCTCCTCGACGGCCACTTTGACCACGGTGCCCTGCATGGGCGCGGTAACCGCATCGCCGGACGCGGCCGCACCTGCTTGGGCGCCGCGCTTGCGGGGCTTGGGCTTCTTGCGAACGACGTTCGAGGCGGCCCCGCCGGAACCGTTGCCGATGGCCAGGTCGCCCGGCAGCGACACCTCGAGCCGGCGGCCGCCGACCTCGACGACGACGGTCTGCCGCGGGATGGTGTCCTCTTCCTCGATCGGGTCGCCGCCGGTGAACGGCTCGACGGTGTTGTTCCACTCCGTCTCGATCCACCGGGTGTGGACGGTGAAGCCGTCGCTGTTCCCGATGAACGCGGGGTCGGACACGACCGCGCGGTGGAACGGGATCACGGTGGCCAAGCCCTCGACATGGAACTCGTCCAGCGCGCGGCGCGACCGTGCCAGTGCTTCCTCGCGGTTGGCGCCGTACACGATCAGCTTGGCCAGCATCGAGTCGAACTGGCCGCCGATCACCGAGCCGGATTCCACCCCGGAGTCCAGGCGCACGCCAGGGCCGCTCGGCGGCTCGAACTTGGTCACCGGGCCGGGCGCGGGCAGGAAGCCGCGGCCCGCGTCCTCGCCGTTGATTCGGAATTCGATCGCATGGCCACGGGGCTCGGGATCTTCGGTGATGTCCAGCCGGTCGCCGTTGGCGATCTTGAACTGCTGCGACACCAGGTCGATCCCGGCCGTCTCCTCGGTTACCGGGTGCTCGACCTGCAGACGGGTGTTGACCTCGAGGAAGGAGATCAGGCCGTCTTGGCCCACCAGGTACTCCACGGTGCCCGCGCCGTAATAACCGGCTTCCTTACAGATTCGCTTGGCCGACTCGTGGATCTCCTTGCGCTGCGCGTCGGTGAGAAACGGTGCAGGCGCTTCCTCCACCAGCTTCTGGAAGCGGCGCTGCAGCGAGCAGTCGCGGGTGCCTGCGACGACGACGTTGCCGTGCTGGTCGGCGATCACCTGAGCCTCCACGTGGCGAGGCTTGTCCAGGTAGCGCTCGACGAAGCACTCGCCGCGGCCGAACGCGGCCACCGCCTCACGCGTCGCCGACTCGAACAGCTCGGAGATCTCCTCGATCGTGCGCGCCACCTTCATGCCGCGCCCGCCGCCGCCGAATGCCGCCTTGATCGCGATCGGAACGCCGTATTCCTTGGCGAACGCCACCACCTCGTCTGCGTCCTTGACCGGCTCCGCGGTGCCGGGCACCAGCGGGGCCTGGGCGCGCGCGGCGATGTGGCGCGCGGTCACCTTGTCTCCGAGGTCGCGGATCGACTGCGGGCTTGGGCCGATCCAGATCAGGCCCGCGTCGATGACCGCCTGCGCAAAATCGGCGTTCTCGGAAAGGAAGCCGTACCCGGGGTGGATGGCGTTGGCGCCCGACTTCTCGGCGGCGTTGAGGAGTTTGGCGAAGTCCAGATACGACTCCGCCGAGGTCTGGCCGCCGAGGGCGAACGCCTCGTCGGCGAGCCGTACGTGAGGCGCGTCGGCGTCCGGTTCTGCGTACACGGCCACGCTTGTCAGCCCGGCATCCTTGGCCGCCCGGATCACCCGGACCGCGATCTCC
>JAVXWV010000203.1:0-2647 GCA_032230775.1 Mycobacterium sp.
AGTCATCGCGATCGCCGTCCGCGCGGACGGACGGGCCATGGTGACCTGGCTGGGCGCGGGATGCGTCGTACTGCTGTTCTTCAACACCGGGGTCGCCCCCGCCGCCGTCTTTCCGTCCTGGCTGCAACCGGCGGTGCGACTTCAGCCGATGTCGCCGACGATCGAGGCGATGCGCGGGCTTGCAGAGGGCGGACCCGTTCTGGGGCCGCTGCTGCAGGCGGCCGTGTGGGCAGTCGGACTGGTCGCGGTGTTTGCGCCGATGGCGGTGCGCGGGTATCGCGCCGCCGCCGAAGCGGGGTGCCGGTGACGAGGCTGGCGCTGCTTGACCAGGCCGCGTTTCTGCGACTGCGGGCCACAGGTCAGGGCAGCGTAGTCCAGGGCACCTGGGTGTACGACCGCGATGTGGACATCGACGAGTTGCGCACCTTCAACGCGCATCTCGCTACAGGTCTCCTCGGGCGTCGAATAGAGCGCTCGCCGTTGCCGTTCGGGCGTCATCGATGGGTGGCAGGCGGCCGCGCACCCGGCATCGACCTCCAGGCGGCCCGCCGTCCGCGCGACGAGATCGGTGCCTGGGTCGAGCAGCGCGCGCGAATCACGGTCGATCCCGAGTGGGGACCGACCTTCCACCTCGGCGTGCTGCCGCTGGACGACGGCGGTACCGCGATCAGCTTGGTGGCGTCGCACTGCGTCGCGGACGGACTCGGGTTGGTGACGGCGATTGCTGAAGCGGTCAAAGGGGAAAGCCGCGAATTCGGCTACCCGCTGGCACATTCACGTGGGAGGTGGCGCGCCGTCTCGGAGGACCTGATCGACGCCGTACGCGCACTGCCCGCCGTGATCCGCGCACTCATCGCGACTCTGCTGATCCTGCTGCGGCTTTCGCCGGAAGTGAAGTCTCCGTCCACGCCGCCGCATCGGCACCAAGACGGTGCGAACGACGACCATGCCTTGTTTGGATCGGTGACGATCCAGACCGATGCCGGAGCGTGGGACGCCCGTGCGCGCGAGCTGAGCGGAAGCAGCAACACACTTTGCATCGCATTCGCCGCCCGCCTCGCGTACCGGATGGGCAGGGTCCAACCTGACGGCAGCATGGTGACGGTCGTGCTCCCGGTCAGTGAGCGCACCGCCGATGACAGCCGTGCTAACGCGCTGAGCTCGGTCACCGTCGTCGTCGACAGTCAAGCGATGCTGGACGATTTGAGTAATGTGCGCGCGGAGGTCAAGAGCCGGTTGACGTCGTTGGCGGAGCAACCCAATGAGCTGTTGGCGGGGCTTCCGCTCATCCCGTTCACGCCGCGGTGGTTGGTTCGGCAGACCGAAGGCATCGCCATGGCCACCGGCCAACTTCCGGTCGGCTGTTCCAACCTCGGGAACTTCGACCCAGTCATCGGCCGCATCGACGGCGGAAATGCGAGCGAGGTGTCGATGCGGTTGGCGGAGCAGGGCATCACCCGCGGGCGCATCGAGCGGGCCCGCGGCCAGTTGTTCTGCGGCACAGGAACCGTCAACGGCAGTCGTTTCATCACTGTCGTCGCCTACCGGTGCGGCACCGAGAACACTGCGGCGCCGACGCGCGAGTTGGCGGGTGGTGCACTGGCCGACCTGCAACTGTCCTCTACCACAGTCCGTTAGGGCCCTTCCGATGGCGAACTTGAGCATCAAAGTCAGTCAGCGCGGCTCGGCGCGCCCACTTCTGTACGTCGGCATCGCCGTCGCGATCGCTATGTGGTCGACGGCCGTGCTGTTGTTCGCGATCAACATCGTGCCGCTCGACGTGTACTGGCTGTCGTACTACGCCGTCGACTACACCTTCGGCTTCGTCCGTCGAGGGCTCGCAGGCGAATTGGTCGGCCTCGTCCCTGGACATTACTTCGGGGCCGCGCTGGGACTGCGCTGGCTGTCGACGGCGATTTATCTGGGCGCGCTTGGCTTGGTCGCAGGTGTCGTGTTGTTCGGTCGGCGCCGGTCTGAGCGCAGACTCATGATGGCGATGCTAATTCCGTTGCTGCCGTTCGGAATCCCGTTCGCGGCCTACTCTGCCCGGCCGGATCTGTTCGGCGCGGCCGCACTGGCGGCGTTCGCGGTGGCGTTGCCGTTGACGCGCTCCCGTGCGGTCGCGTTGGCGTGGTGCCTGGCCTACGGCTCGGTCATCGCGATCCTGACTCTGGTCCATGAGGCGATCGGCTTGCAGTTCGCCCTTGGAGCCGTGTTGGCGATTGTCGTCCTTGGCGGCACGCTGGGCGCGGCGCGGCGCCGTGGCGTGCTGTTGGCGGTCGCGCCGGGCGTCGTCACCGCGGTCGTGGTGGCGGGGTTCGGCCGTCACGACATCGCCCCTCAATTGTGTTCGGCGGTACCGCATCACACGATGCCCAACCCGTTGGCGACGATAACGTCGCTGCCCACGCTCGCGCAGTACGTGTTAGGTGCCCACCTTAGTCAAACGGACTATCACGACTGGGTGTGCCGTAACATCATGCCGATTTACGACTACGGGGTCGTGGATGCCATGCGCGTCGTCGCGAATATCGGCTTGGCCGGACTCTCCGTGTCCTTGGTGTTCGGTGCGTTGGCCTTCGCCGGGACGATGTACGGAATCAGCGGAGTGTCAGGTGTCCCGGTGCGCGCATTCGTCGACCAGTTG
>JAVXWV010000205.1:0-7053 GCA_032230775.1 Mycobacterium sp.
GCGCCGCATAGCCGTGGTGGGCCGCGACCCGCGGGCCAGCAGCGAGATGCTCGAGGCGGCGGTGATCGCCGGGGTGACCAGCGAAGGGGTCGATGCGCTGCGCGTCGGCGTCCTGCCCACTCCCGCGGTGGCGTACCTGACCCATGCGTACGACGCCGATTTCGGCGTGATGATCTCGGCATCGCACAACCCGATGCCGGACAACGGCATCAAGATCTTCGGGCCCGGCGGGCACAAGCGCGACGACGCCGCCTAGGACCGCATCGAAGAGCTCGTCATCCAGGGTCCCGGGAGCCGGCCGACCGGTGCTGGCATCGGCCGCGTCGTCGACGCCGAGGACGCGCTTGACCGCTACCTGCGCCATGCAGGCAAGGCGCTCACCACCCGGCTCGACGACCTCACCGTCGTCGTCGACTGCGCACACGGCGCTGGGTCGACCGCCGCGCCGCGGGCGTACCGGGCGGCGGGCGCGAACGTCATTGCGATCAACGCCGAACCCAACGGGCTGAATATCAACGACGGCTGCGGGTCCACACACATGGAGGGGCTGCAGGCGGCCGTGATTTCTCACGGCGCCGACCTCGGGCTTGCGCACGACGGCGATGCCGACCGCTGCCTGGCGGTCGACGCCACCGGCCAGATCATCGACGGCGACGCCATCATGGTGATCCTCGCGATGGCGATGCGGGATGCAGGCGAGCTGGCGTCCAACACGCTGGTGGCGACCGTGATGAGCAACCTCGGGCTGCACCTGGCCATGCGCGCGGCGGGCATCGAGGTCCGCACCACCGGCGTCGGCGACCGCTACGTGCTCGAAGAACTGCGGGCGGGTGAGTTCACGCTCGGCGGTGAGCAGTCCGGCCACATCGTCATGCCTGCGCTCGGCACGACAGGAGACGGCATCGTCACCGGGTTGCGGCTGATGTCGAGGATGGCCCAGACCCGCTCGCCGTTGGCGGCACTGGCCGAACCGATGCATACGTTGCCCCAGGTGTTGATCAACGTCCAGGTCGCGAACAAGGCCACGGTGGCCGACGCGCCGTCGGTGCGCTCGGCGGTGGCAGAAGCCGAGGCCGAGCTCGGCGATAGCGGCCGAATTCTGTTGCGGCCCTCGGGAACTGAACAGGTCGTCCGCGTGATGGTCGAGGCGGCCGACGAAGACACCGCACGGCAGGTCGCCTTCCGGGTCGCCGAATCGGTCAGCAACCAGGGCTGAAATTCGTTGGAACCGGCTGAGGTTCGCCGGCGTCCAAGCGTGTATGGGACAACCTGACGTCGCCCGCGTCGACGTAGCGGCTCTGCATGCCGTTGCGCGCCAGTACGAAGCCGCCGCCGATATCGTCGACGCTGCCGTGCGAACGCACCTGACCGGGCTTGTGTTCGACGGTGCCGCAGCGGGTCGCATCCACGTCGCTCGCGGTGACGCCCTCCGCGCAGCCGTCGACCACGTCGTCGACCAACTCCGCCAGTGGTCCAGGGCCGCCGTCGAGATCGCCGCCGCACTGCGAGCGTCCGCCGATCGGTACGCCGAAGCCGATGCCAACGCCGCCAGTCGGGTGCGATAGCGATGGCCGAAAAGTTGGACGTCGCATCACGTTTGGCCGAGGGCCGCCCCGCCGTCGACAACGTTCAGACCTATGTGTGGGCCTGTCACGTGCTCGGCTATGCGAACCCCGACCTCACGTTGCACGCGTCGCAGGTTCGCGACTGGTATGGCAGCGAGGATGGCCTTGACCTGCGTGCCCTCGACGCTGACTGTGGCGCGCTCGAGGCGGCGGTGGCGGCGACGGAGGATGCGCTGACTCGTCAGAACGACCAACTCGGCGCTCTGTCCGCTGCCTGGCAGGGCCGCAGCGCGGACATCTCGCGTGACTTTCTGCATCGACACGGCGAGGCATCCTCCGCTGCGGCGGCCGCCGTGCGCACCACCGCGGACGCGCTGGCCGTGCTGCGGGACGACCTGTGGCACGCCGTCGACGGCAAGGTCGCGGCGGCGATCGCCGCCGACAGCCGCGCACCTGACGAGTGGCTTGCCGCCGCACAAACCGTGACGTCGGGTGCAGGTGATCGCGCTGCCGCAAGTGAACGGATCGACCAGGAGGTAAAGCCGTTCGTTGACAACGATATTCGCACCGGCTGGCTGACGGCGATGCGTTCGGCGATGGCCGCGGTGACGGATTCGTACGACGCTGCGACGGCTGAGCTCACCGCCGAGCCGGACGCGGTATTCGAGGTGCCGGGCGATCTCGGCCCGTCGTGGACGCCGCCGCCGCGTGACGACGCTGCCGCCACTGCGCCCGCAGCCGCGACGGCCGCGTTGCCGCCACCTGCCGCGCCGCCGTCGTGGGGTGTACCTGCAGCGCCGCCGTCGTGGGGTGCACCTGCCACGCCACCGATGTTCGCACCAGCGCCACCGGCCCCATTGCCACCGGTCGACGCGGGATCAACCGCACCCGCTATGGCGGCACCCCCGTCGGCACCCTCACTGGGCGGACTGCCGGATGTCGGCGGGGGAATGTCCGGACTCGGGCGGCAGCTCGCCGATGCGTTCGGCAGCCTGCTCGGGTCGGCCGACGGCGCCTCGGCGGAGCCACCCGCAATCGATCAACAAGATAAGAACGGCAAAGTTGACGGCACGTCGGGTGACAACCCCAAAGGCGATGGTGAACCAGTACACCCGGCCACCGAGGGGCCGGTCGACCCGGCGGCCGACAAGCCCGCAGACGAACCTGTCGTCCAACCCGCCGATACCTGCGAACGGACCGCGATGCCCGCCGCGGTCGAGCCGTTGCTCCAGGAGCCTGCACCGACACCCGTCCCCGAGCCGCCGCCGCCGGAGCCCGCCGCGCCGGTTGGCGCGGACGCCGCCGCAGAAACCCCGTGTGAGATCGCGGCGGACGAATTACCGCAGGTGGGCGGATAATCGGGAGTAGCCTCCACCGGTGTGAAACTGCGCATGCCCGAGCTCGCGTTCCTGTTCACGTTGGGTGCGGCGGCCTCGCTGATCGGCGATCACAGCCACGTGGCGACGGGCACCACTGAATACCTGACCGACGCGGTTCCATTCATCTGGAGCAGCCCGATCTGGTTCCCGATCGCCGTCGGCGCCGCGACCGTGTCACTGGCCGAACTGCGCCTGCGCCTGCGAGCCCCGCGCGAGTCGGTCACGGCACGTCAGGGCCTGGGAGGTGTCGCGGCCGTTATCGGGATCTACATCATCACCGCCCTCGAGCACACCGCCCCCGCCGTTCCGGTGACGGTGCTGATCTACGCGCTCGCGGTGATCACGTGGTGCGTGCTCGGCGACGGCCCCGGCGCCGTCTGCGGTGTGCTGGCCGCGATCGGCGGCCCGATCGTCGAAGCGCTGATCGCCGCGGCCGGGGTGGCCCGTTATGCCGATGACTCGAACGCGTTGTTCGGGGTGGCGCCGTGGCTGCCCGCGCTGTACTTCGCGTTCGGCGTCGTGGTGGCGGTGCTCGCGGAAATCGCCGCCAAGGACCGGGAACCGAGTGTCAGATCGACTGTTTCCGGCACGCCAGCGCCGAGCTGACGAACGCGTCACGAGCCGGGTTGTCGGTCGCCGCATCCCAGATCAGCGTCACCTGGCTCGGCCCGATGTCCTGAACTGGCAACACCCGAACATCCGGCCTGCGGTAGAACGCCGTCGTCGACCGCGGCAGGATCACGAAACCCGCCTGCGCGGCAACGAGTTCCAGCTTCTCCTCCACGGTGTGCGCCATCTGGCCCGGGCGGCGGTGCTCTGGGGTGGCGATCGCATACCACTCCGGCAGCGTGGCGGGGTCCTGCAGCAGCCGCCTGGATGCCAGGTCGGCCAGGCGCACTGCACGCTTCTTCTTCGCGAGTGGATCACCGGCGGGCAGCACGACGTCCCGCGGCTCCTCCAGCAGTGGCGCGGTGCCCAGCCCGCGGCGGTCGATGGGCTCACGCGCATACACCACGTCCACATCACCGCTGCGGACCACGTCGACCTGCTCGGCCCACCCGACCTGCACCACCACGGCCCGGTGCGACGGGTCGTCATCCTCGAACGCCGCCGCGGCGGCCGTCGCCAACAGGCCGGGCATCACGCCGACAGTCACCGTCGCCGTCGGCTCGGCCACTCGAAACAGGCGCTGACGCAACGCTTTCGACTCGGCGAGCAGGAAGCGGGCATCCTTGAGCAGTTGCTTGCCCGCAGTGGTCAACCGTGTTCCGCGCGAGTCGCGGGCCAGCAGCTGCACACCGAGGTCGGCCTCGAACGAGCGGATCTGGCGCGACAGCACCGGCTGTGCGATGTGTAGCCGCTCTGCGGCGCGGCTGTAGTTCAGTTCTTCGGCGACTGCCACGAAGTAGCGGAGTTTGCGCATATCGAGGTCGGGCGCGGCCATGCCCTCAGGGTATCGCTCCCGCGACGAAAAGGGTCTTGGACGGCTCATCATTCCTGGCCGACAGTGGAGGGTATGAGCCTGAAGAACGCGCGAGTCCTTGTCATCGGTGGCACCTCCGGCATCGGCCTGGGTGTCGCGTCGGTAGCCGCCGAGCGCGGCGCCATCCCGATCGTGGTGTCACGCCAGCAGTCCAGCGTCGACCGCGCCCTCTCGCAGCTTCCCGAGCATGCCCGGGGCGCCACGGTCGACCTCACCGACCTGTCGGCACTGGAGCGGCTGGCCGTCGACATCGGTGACATCGAGCACCTCGTGTTCACCGCAGGCGAGTCGCTCGAACTGGCGCCGCTGTCCGACCTCACCCCTGAGGTCATCACCCGCTTCTTTCAGACCCGGTTCGTCGGGGCACTGACCGCGGTGCGCGTGTTCGGGCCGCGCATCACGCCCGGCGGGTCGATCACACTGACCAGCGGCACCGCCGCCGAGCAGCCCGGCTTCGGGGCGCTGCCGGTCAGCATTTGCGGTGCGATGAACGCCCTGACCACCGCGCTGGCGTTCGAGCTGGCGCCGATCCGGGTCAACGCCGTCGCACCCGGCGTCGTCCGCACACCGCTATGGGACGCGATGGGCGAACCCGACCGGCAAGCCATGTACGACCAGTCCGCACGACAAATTCCGCTGGGCAGGATCGGCGAGGTGGCCGACACCGCTCGCGCATACCTGTATTTCATGGAGCAGGAGTTCGGCACCGGCGTCGTGCTGACGGTCGACGGCGGAACCACCCTGGTCTAGGTCTAGGACAGGGTCGGGCGTTAGCGCGTGGCGCCCGCCGGGCGCCTGCCACGAGACGAGCGACGCCGACGCGCCTGCTGACCCTGACGCGGCTGGTGGGGCTGGGCCGGCTCCGGTCGGGCCGCGACGATCGGACGACCGAATGTGCGTTCCCCCGGTGCGATTTCGTGCAGCACCGGATGCGACGCACCGCTGAACCTGGTGATCGTCGGCTTCACGCCCGCCTTGCGGGTGAGGGTGCGCACGTCGGACACCTGCTCGTCGATCATCAGCGTCACCACTGTGCCGTCGGCGCCGGCGCGGGCAGTCCGCCCCGAGCGGTGTAGGTACGCCTTGTGTTCCACGGGAGGATCGGCGTGAACGACGAGGGTCACATCGTCGACGTGGATGCCGCGCGCGGCGATGTCCGTGGCGACCAGCACCCAGGCCGAACCATCTGAGAACGCCGCGAGATTGCGGGTACGGGCATTCTGCGACAGGTTGCCGTGCAATTCGACCGCAGGAACGCCGCGGGAATTCAACTGGCGGGCAAGGTTCTTGGCGCCGTGCTTGGTGCGCGCAAAGACGATCTTCCGCCCAGGCGACGCGGCAAGGTCGGCCAACACGCTGACCCGTGACGCCTTGTCGACGTGCAGCACGTGGTGCTCCATGGCCGCCACCGGCGACTGCTCGGAATCGACGCTGTGCACCACAGGGTTGGTCAGGTAGCGCTTGACGATGACGTCGACGCCGCCGTCCAGCGTTGCGGAGAACAGCATCCGCTGGCCGTTGCGCGGGGTCTTGTCCAGCAGTCTTTTGACCGGCGGCAGGAAGCCGAGGTCGGCCATGTGGTCGGCCTCGTCGAGCACGGTGATCTCGATGCCGGACAGGTCGGCATGGCGTGATTTCACGTGGTCTTCCAGGCGGCCGGGGCAGGCGATCACGATGTCGACGCCCTGGCGCAGTTTCTGAATCTGGGGCTGCGGGGAGACGCCGCCGAAGACGGTGACCGACCGCAGATTCGTCGCAGCGGCCAGCGGCGCGAGCGCCGCGTCGATCTGCGCGACGAGTTCACGCGTTGGGGCGAGGATGAGTGCCCGCGGACGACCCGCGGCGCGCTTGGTTTGGCTCGTTGTGAGTCGCATCACCATTGGCAACAGGAACGCGTATGTCTTGCCGGAACCGGTCCGGCCGCGGCCAAGGACGTCGCGACCCGCAAGCGAATCCGGCAGGGTTGCTGCCTGGATCGGGAAAGGGGTCTCGATGCGGTTGGCCGCGAGTACATCGACAACCGCCTTAGGCAGGCCGAGGTCGGAGAAAGTGGACACGGTTGAGCCACTGGGGTTTTGAACAGACAAGGTTAAAGCTCCGAAAGTTTGAATGTGGTCGTCCTGCCCGGCGCGGATGATTCCGCGGCGCTCGGTATGACGATCGAGAAGCGGCAAAAGGCAGAACAGACGTTGCCGCTGTACACCACTCTACAGGGCGACCAGTGATTTGCTTAATTGCCTAGGGCAGCAGGGACCGCAATTCTTCGACGTAGCGCATGGATTCGTGACGGTCGCCACTGAGCGGTTGCAGCAGCAGAGTGGTCACTCCGGCTTCGGCGTACGCGGCGAGTCGTTCCTTGACGAAGCCGTGCGGGCCAACCAGCGACACATTGCGTACGAGCTCATCAGGCACCGCCTCAATGGCCTCGGCCTTCTTGCCGTCGAGGTACAGGTCCTGGATGTGGTTGGCCACGTCTCCGTACCCGTAGCTGGTGGCCAAATTGTGGTAGAAGTTCTTGCCGCGGGCGCCCATGCCGCCGATGTAGAGCGCCAATTGTGGCTTCGCCCAGGCCAATCGGTCGTCGACGTCATCGCCGATCGCTAGCGGGGCGCTCACCATGATGTCC
>JAVXWV010000212.1:0-4182 GCA_032230775.1 Mycobacterium sp.
GGCCGCCGGTTGAGCCCTATCCCCCGTACGGTTCCCGGCGGCCGGCCGGTCCCATCGATCACGACGGACCAGCAACGGAAGTCGGCGGTGACCGATGATCGAGCGGCGCGGAGGAGCTAGGTGCGACGCGTGTGGGCCGATGGCGACCACAAGCCCTTGGACAATCCCATGATCACCGACAAACACGGCCGGCTGTGGCGCTGGGATCCCAATCTCATGTTCTGGATCCACGAACGCGCCGGCGGGCACATCGAAGAGTTGCCCCAGCTGGTCTCCCCGTAGTTTCCAGCGAAAAGCCATCGATGTGCATCGTTCATGCTGGTCAGGTGGTTAGACCGCGCGAGTCGAGCAGCGTCGGCGACCAGCCGGCGTGGGCAACGCCGGCCCCACAGCCGCAGGACGCACCCGGGATCAACGCGCCGGATGACATGTCACCCAGCAGCCGAAAGGCGCGCTGTTCACGCAGGTCACGACGCTTCGCAACGGATCGATCCACCGTATAAAGGCCATTTCCGACGATCACCGGCGTCCACGGCGATCGCTCTCGACGACCTGCGGATCCTTCCTGGGCGGAGATCAACACTGAATCGTTGTTCCTTCGCTGGAAGCTGCATCTGCCGCCAATTGCATCGGATGAGAATTGGCGACAGTTCGTGTAAGGCGCTTACTCGGTGCCGGCTTTGGCTGTTCTACCAGCGGTTGTTCTCCGGCTCGGCGGCGATATTAGCGGGCGCAGCTGGCCGGTTCGCCGGTGGTTGTGTCGCCGGGAAGGGTGGACGACCTGCGAGCTTCCACCCCTCTCGCATCTGATGCGGTTTTGACGCGTTGGATGCGAGTAACGGAGGGTGGTGGCCATGGTGTCGATCGGGGTGGTGCCGGGTGCGGCGAGCTTGCATCTGGTGAACGGGGTGTCGCTGCTGAACCCGGAGGAGCAGGTCTTCTCGGCGATGCTGGCGGGGTTCGCCAACCAGCAGTTGGCACGGAACCTGGCCCGCTCGACCGTCGAGGGCCGGGAGAACACGGTTCGGGCGTTCGCCGACTACGTCAACGCGTTCCCGTGGCAGTGGTCGCCTGCGATGGTTGATGAGTGGCTCGGTGATCTGCGGTCGCTGCGGGAGTTGAAGCGTTCGACGATCCGGTCGTACTCCGAGGCCGTGCGCGCGTTCTGCCACTTTGCCACCGACCCGGCTTATGAATGGGCCGCGACTTGCGAGAAGCGCTTCGGCAGCCATCCGGTGCAGATCGTGCACGAGTGGAACACGGCCGTGCACGTGCAAGACAACGAGGCCGACCCGAGAAAGCGGGCCTTCACCAAGAAGGAGCTGCACGCCTTCTTCGCGCATTGCGACGAGCAGGTGGCCCGCATCCGCGCGTTCGGGCGGAAGGGGTGGCTGCCCGCGTTCCGTGACGCGACGCTGTTCAAGACGGCCTACGCGTTCGGGCTGCGGCGCAACGAGACCAGGATGCTCGACACCGTCGACTTCGGCCGCAACGTCCACGGGGCCGAGTTCGGCGAGTACGGGTTGTGTCGTGTCCGGTTCGGCAAGGCGAAGAAGGGGTCACCGCCCAAGCAGCGCAGCGTGCTGACCGTGTGGGCCTGGACGCCCGAGGTACTCGAGGAGTGGTTCACCGAGGTCCGCCCGTTGTTCGGCATCGACGGCAACCCGGCCGCGTGGCCGTCCGAGCGGGGGCTGCGGGTGGGTTGCCCGCGGCTCAACTCCCGGTTCGTCGCCTACCGGGAGGGGCTGGGTCTGGACGCTGGGCTGGACTTTCACTCGCTGCGCCGCTCCTACGTCACACACCTGATCGAGGACGGTCACGACCCGCGGTTCGTGCAGGAACAAGTTGGTCACGAGCACGCCAGCACCACCTCTCTTTACACCTGCGTGTCCTCGGACTTCCGCACCCGCACGCTGCGCCGCCACCTCGACGCCGCAGTCGCCGAGGCCCTCCAAGCCCAGGAGACACGGGCATGAAGCGAAAGATCGGCTACGCCTGGCGGCTGCGGGAAGTGATGGCCAGCCGCGGGATGTTCACCGCCACCGAGCTCGTTCCACCGCTGCGCGAGCGCGGCGTCGAGCTGTCCGCCTCCCAGGTCCACCGCCTGGTCTCCGGCACACCTGAGCGGTTGTCTTTGCAGGTCTTATCCGCGTTCTGCGACATCCTCGGCTGCACCCCGACCGACCTGGTCACCACCACCGCCGAGAACGCCGGGGTCCGCAAAACCGCCACCGATGACCGCCCGGCACCCTCGACCGTGGCCAAGCTACGGCCCCGGCCGGCCCGGATCCTTCCGGACGAATGAGCCGTCGCTACGTCGGCGACAACCAACACGAGCAGCCCGAGCACAGGAACATCGTTGAGTGCAGCCGCTGTGGGCGGCGCAAGTTCAAGGCCGGTAGCTGGCCGGATGGCCACGTCTGCCGCACCTGTCACGACCGGGCACTGCGCATCCGAGGGCGCTGCCCTGCGTGCGGGCAGGACCGGGTGCTTCCCGGTCTGCGCGGGCGCGACCTGGCCGCGATCTGTTCGGCCTGCGCGGGGTTCAGCACGTCGTTACGGTGCAGCCGCTGCCGAGAAGAAGGAAAGCTGCACGGTGGCAGGTTATGCACCCGCTGCACCCTCCACGACCGATTGTGGGAGCTCCTCGGCGACGACACGGGCGAGATCCGCCCAGAACTGGCACCGCTGGCGAACTCGCTGCTCGCCGCCGAGCGCCCGCTGTCGATCCTGAGCTGGCTCTACACCCGCAAGGGCAAGACCGAATCTGCCGAAACCCTGATGCGCGCGCTCGGTCGAGGCGACATCGCGTTGACCCACGAGGCGTTCCACACCCTGCGGCCCTGGCAGGCCGCCGCGCACCTGCGTGAGCTGCTCATGGGCTGCGGCGTCCTGCCCCGCATCGACAAGCAGATCTGCCTGCTCGAACGGTGGCTTATCGCCCACCTCGACACGATCGACAACCCCGACGACCGCCAGCTCATCCAGCGCTTCGCCACCTGGGAAGTCCTGCCCCGACTTCGCACCCGCGCCGAGCGCAAGCCGATCGCCCCGTCCAGCCGACAATTCGCCGGCGAGCAGATCACCCAAGCCACGGTGTTCCTCGGATGGCTCGCAGCACGCCAGCGCACCCTGCGAACCTGCGATCAGGCCGACATCGACACCTGGCACGCCGAACACGCCGAGCACTGGCGCAGACGGCTGCGAGGGTTCTTGATCTGGGCCATGGCCAGCAAGCTCAGCCGACAGCTGCAGCTCCCGGCACCCGTGACCGCCCACGCCGCTCCGGTGCCCCAATCCGACCGCATAGCCCTGCTCGGCCAGCTGCTCGCCGGGCACGAGCTCCCGCTGCGCTCCCGGATCGCTGCGGTGATCGTCTTGCTCTACGCCCAGCGGGTCAGCCGAATCGTCCGGCTCACCACCGAGGACGTCATCCCCGACGGCGACCAAGTGCTGCTGCGCCTCGGCGAACCACCATCACCGGTCCCGGCCCCGTTCGCGCAGCTCCTCCTCATCTGGATCAACGAGCGGGACAACATGAACACCGCCACCAACCCCGACTCGCGCTGGCTGTTCCCCGGCCGCCGCACGGGTCAGCCCATGCACCCCGAAAGTCTCGCCAGGCTGATCAACAAGCTCGGCGTCCCCACCCGCACCAGCCGCACAGCCGCGATCCGCCAACACCTTCTGGAAATGCCAGCACCCATCGTCGCCGACGCCCTCAGCTACCACCCCGTCACCACAGCCAAGATCGCCTCACACGCCGGAGCGACCTGGAGCCGCTACGCCCCCGGCGACCACACACGAACAGGCGACAGTTGAATAGGCGAGCTCACCAGTCCGGGAGGCCATCAACCAGCTGATTTGCCGCTGCTTGCAAAGCGAAGTCCGCAAGAAAGATCAGACGGCAGTCCTCGCACGGCGGGCCCGGTGGTGGCTGGTCGAGTTGGTGGACCGCCGTGGGTAGCTGATGCCCGCAGCGCGCCGTGAGCACGCCCGCGTTGGCCTCGGGCAACAGGTGTACGCAGAAGTCCACCGGGGACACTGCCCAGCGCCTCGTCTCGCGGGTCACCGGGCATTCCTGGTGGCCGCCGGATTGGGGGGAGCGGGTCATCCGAGCCATTCGGTCAGCGCATCGCGCAGCGCGCAGGCCTCGTCCTCGGACAGCGTAAGCAGGCAGCT
>JAVXWV010000267.1:0-2536 GCA_032230775.1 Mycobacterium sp.
TGGGGCAGATGATGGTCGCGCGCCATCGCCAAGGTGGTCCTTGAGACCCCGAGAATCAGGGCCAGCAGTGAGCCGAGCGCCGCCACCGCAGCACCCGCCCGCACTACCGGCTCCCAGCCGGGAAAGCCCGCCGCGCGTACGGCGTCCGCCAACGGGGCGCTCGCCGAAGCTAGTGCGCCGCTACCTAATTCGCCGATCACGGCGATCGCGACGACCGCGTACACGATCAGCGTGATTCCGAGCGCGATGGGTATAGCACGCGGGATGGTGCGGGCCGGGTCGCGCACTTCCTCGCCTAGTGTCGCGATCCGGGCGTACCCCGCGAACGCGAAGAACAGCAACCCCGCGGCTTCCAGCACGCCGCGGATGCTGACGTCGTCGCCGATTTGCAGGCGTGCGCCGTCAATGTCGCCGAAGCCGAGAACGATGACCACCACCGCCGCAAGC
Source organism: Mycobacterium sp. (assembly GCA_032230775.1). GTDB lineage: Bacteria > Actinomycetota > Actinomycetes > Mycobacteriales > Mycobacteriaceae > Mycobacterium. Next base: position 448 of record JAVXWV010000267.1, read on the forward strand.
ACCGCAAGTACGATTGCGACGATGATCCTGGCCAGCATCGCGGACTTCTGGATGCCCGCGTAGTTCACGACGGTCAGCGCGACAACGGCGGCCACCGCGACCGCGTGCGCCCCGTCCGGCCACACGTAGTATCCGACCGTCAGCGCCATCGCCGCGCACGAGGCTGTTTTGCCGACGACGAAGCTCCACCCGGCGGTGTATCCCCAGAACTCACCCAGACGTTCGCGCCCGTAGACGTAGGTGCCGCCGGACTGAGGATAGAGCGCGGCGAGCCGGGCCGAGGACGTCGCGTTGCAATAGGCGACTACGGCGGCGACGGCGAGCCCGATGAGCAGACCCGAGCCTGCGGCAGCCGCGGCCGGGGCCAGAGCGACGAAGATGCCTGCGCCAACCATCGAGCCCAGCCCGATCGTCACGGCGTCGAATGTGCCGAGCCGCCGTTGCAGCCCAGGGCCGTCCGGCGAGCTCACGCCAGGTGATGCTACGTCATGCGGCTGGGTCTTCCCCGAATACCGATTCACGGCCCCAAGCGGTGGCCGCCACGCCCCCCACGACGACGAGCACAATCGAACCGACAGCAATGAGTGGAATCGCCCACAACCGGCGCAATATCAGCGCGGTCTCGCATTGGTCAACGTAAGTGTGCTGGCCGGCTGCGGCCGCGGCCTGGCTCAGATCGGAGGCGAATCCCGTCCCGCACTTGATCTGGAATCCCCATTGGTCGAAGGCATCGAGAAAGACCGGAAAGTTGAGCGCCAGGAGCCCGACAACGATCATGGCGACACAAACGACTCCGATGTAGAACGCGCGATGGTGATAGTGGTGCAAATCTTCCCCCGTTCAGGTCATGCAGACATCGGCGACGAGCAGCACCGGCCACGACACGATCGACCCGAGATACGACACCACCAGGTCGACACCGGCCATGTGCTGCAGATGTTCGGTGTGCGTGCTCGACCAGATGAGACCGACGATGAGGTACGGAGTGCCAAGAACCACTGCGACGATGATCAGCTCACCTATCGTCACCTGAAACCCCAAAAGCCGTCGCAGCGCGCCGAGCATGCCACTATGTTAATGGCGATTCTCGTTAAATAGACGACTTTGACAATATTTATCAACAGAACTCGGCACCTATGTAGGCATAACGTCGATTATGGTGTTGGCCATGGCGCGCACCAGGCCCACCCGTGCCGACGGTGTCCGGCGTCGGCCAAAGGATCGTAGGGCACAGATCGCCCGCGCGTCGGCCGAGGCGTTCAGTGTGCTCGGCTACTACGGCGTCAGCATGGAAACCATCGCGACACGCGTCGGTATATCCGCTGCCGCGCTGTACCGCCACTACTCGAGCAAGTACGAACTGTTCTGCGACGCGGTGCTCAGCCTGGGTCAGCAATTGGTCGACTGCACGGCATTCGCCGACGACGCGACCGGTGACCCCGAGCTGATCGTGCGCAGGCTCGTCTCGGCGCTCATCGATACCGCAATGGCCAACCGGGAGTCGGGCGGGCTCTACCGCTGGGAAGGCCGTTACCTGCGGGGCGACGACCAGGCCACGCTGATCGCGCAGATACGGACTGTCCATCACCGGATCCAGCGGCCGCTCATGGCAATTCGGCCGGAACTGACTTCGCGGCAACGTTGGACTCTGTCAACGTCGGGACTGTCCGTGATCGGTAGCATCGTGGATCACCGCGCCAAGCTGCCCGCGATCCAGGTGCGTGCCTTGCTCGCCGACCTTGCCGACGCGGTGCTGGCCGCCGATCTGCCCGATACCGCGAGCAGCATCGACGGGGCGCATCCGCCGGTGGCCGCGGTCCCGGATGCGTCGAAATACGAAGCGCTGCTGAACGAATCGATGCGCCTGTTCAACCTCAGGGGCTACCGCGACACCAGCGTGGAGGACATCGCGACGGCTGCTGGCATGCCCGCATCCGGCATCTACCGGTATTTCTCGGGTAAGAGTGACATCCTTGCGGCGGCGTTCCGGCGGGCGGCCGACCGGCTGTCGGCGGAGCTGTCGGCCAGCGTGGGAACGGTGCCCGATCGAGAGGAAGCACTGACCGCCGTCATCGACGCGTACGTGACG
>JAVXWV010000277.1:0-5727 GCA_032230775.1 Mycobacterium sp.
CCCTGAAGGAGTTCGCCCGCAAGGTGTTTGGCGGGCAGTGGCCAATCCTGCTGGTCGGCCTGATCATCATTGCGGCGTTCGGGTTGGTGATCGCCGGTTACTGGCGACGCGGCGCGCTGGTGCTCGGCATCGGTGTCGGTGTCGCGGCGGCGCTTCGGTTGGCGCTCACCGATGATCGCGCGGGCCTGCTCGCAGTGCGCAGCAGAACCATCGACTTCGTCACTACCGCCACGGTCAGTGCCGCCATGCTGTACGTCGCATGGACGATCGATCCGTTGGGCACCAGCTAACCCAATTTCAATGCGGCGGCGACGATCGCCTTGGCCCACTCGGGCGTTGACGACAGATCCGGCGGGCCGATGATCTCGCCGTGGTCGAGATGCAACACGAGCACCGGCCGGGGCGCGTTCCCCGCGGCGGGGTCGGCATCGGCAGAGTTGTCGTAGACACGCAGCTCGGTCAGGTGCGGAAGCAGTTGCACCAGATTCAGCCTGCTGTGCCGCCAGCGGCGCCGGATGCTGGACTCCGGAATGTCGTGGCCGCCTGCGCGCACGCGATTGCGCACGCGTTCGATGTGCAGGTCGGCACTGGCCAGCCCGACAAACCAAATGCGCACCTCGAAGCCCTGCGACGCCGCCTCGGTGATCAGTCGCGGCATCGTGCTTCCGCCGAGCGTGGTCTCAAACGCGAAGTCCTTGCGCTCCAGGATCGCCCGCTCAAGCAGCCGTCTGCCCTGCTGCCATGCGGCGGCGTTGGCCCGCACCTGGTCGAGACCGGGGTTCGCGGCGATCAGATCGCGCGCCGCCTCGTCGGGGTTGAAGTAGTCGGCGCCGGACGCCCGGATCATTGCGCCGCCGATGCTGCTCTTGCCTGCGCCGTTGATCCCGGCGAGCACGTACAGGCGTGGAGGTTGGGCCTTCCGGGCCATGCGGTGACGGCGCTAGCGCTTGGCCGCCTTGACCGCGGCACGGCCGAGTTGCTCCGGCGTGGCGTCGAACGCCGACGCCATCGCGCTCTTCGATCGCTGCGTCTGCATGCGTTCCAGCAGTTGGTCGAATTGGTCGGACAGCTCGTCCAGTGCGGGCATGCTCGCCTTGGTCAGCGCCTCGAATTCCGCATAGGACAACAACACCGCCTTTGGGGTGTTGTGTTTGGTGATTGCGACAGCGCCTCCGAGCGCGGCCTGCTCGAAGATCGAGCCGAACTCGTTCTTGAAGCGGGTGGCGGCGACGGTCGGGACGTCGATCAGCTCGCCGTCGCGGTTACGGAAAGTCAGTGTGGCCATAACAGTCATTCTAGCCATTTTGTCCGAAATGGACAGTTTCAGAGTTGTCAACAGTAGCGATTTCATCCACAGGCCACGATCGCCTGCTTGTTTGAGGCCGGGTTGATCAGCGTGACGCCGATCTGTCTAACGGACGCCGCGGCAATAATGCACCTAGGGTCCGTAAGGTGACGACCCAGCCGTGCGCCACTGACACGAGCCTGTGAGTTTCAAGGTGGCCAGATCCGGCAGCACGAAGACGTCCGTGAACGGAGCACCGGCTTGGATAGGCTTTACCACTGGTGACCCACCGGCGGTGGATGTTTGTACCGCGCTGCAGTCGTTACCGCCGAAACCGATCCAATGACTCCCCGGGGTGACATCGTTGCCCGTCAACGTTGCCGGCGGCCCATACGTGTACCAGACCTCGGCGGGCCGTTTAATCTCGTCAAGGTGCGTCCATACAGCGACTGGGTCACCCGCTGGGCACAGTAGGACCTCGCCCTGTGGTGTGAACGCTTGCGCACCGGCCATGGCCCCACTGCTGTCGCCGGACCCGCGGCATGTATTGCCGACTGTGGGTACGCGGTCTGCGTGTGCGATCCCCGTGCCGAGCATCGCGGCAACGACCGCGCCAGTCACCGTTGTCATCGTTATAGTCACCCGGTGCTTCATGGTTGCTGAGAATAGGCTGTATTCGGCGACATCGGATTTGTTTGGGCAAACCGAACTTGGGCACGATAGCGCCGCATAGCGCAGTCGTTGGCGATGCCGTGGCGAATCAAGATGCAGCTGGCCCAGTTCGCTCGCGCCCACTGTGCGGCGCGCACCAGCCCCGGCTGAAGTGCGGAGGTCCCCTTTATCAGCAAGTGCGATGGACTCTTCTCGAGATATTGCATGCCAGGCAATATTGCCCGGTGTGCAACTTTCGTCTACTTTGGTGTTCGTGACCGAAACACTGGGACTTCGAGAGCGCAAGAAGCTCGGCACCCGCTGGGCGCTCAGCGACGCCGCCTTGGAGCTCGCGTTGGAGAGGGGGCTCGAGAACGTCACTCGCGAAGACATCGCCAACAAGGCCGGCGTATCTCTGCGGACGTTCAATAACTACTTCACGGGCAAGTACGAGGCTGTCGCCTTCCGGCAGGTCGATCGAACGCGCCAGAGCCTCGCGGCGTTCCGTGAGCGGCCCGCCGACGAGCCGCTGTGGTCGGCGATCACCGAGGCAATGCTTCAGCCGCTGGAAGCCGAGGGTGCCACGGACATGCGGCCGACCCCCGACGAGCTGGCCGTAATCCGGGAGCTCCTGTCCTCCCGGGATTTGCGTGCGGCGCTGACGAGAGACCTGTTCGCCGACTGGGTCGACGCAATCGCGGAGCGCACAGGAACCGATCCGACCCGAGACATGTACCCGCGGTTGGTCACTGCCGTCGTCCGGGCGATTGGTGAAACGGCGATGGAGGCCTACTCCTATGCCGATCCACCTGTTCCCTATACCGAACTCCTGCGTCGCGGCTTTGCCGAAGTCGCGGCCGGATTACCCGAAAGGTGATGCCGATGTCTGAAACGCAAGTCCCCGTTGTTATCTCAGGTGCAGGACCCAATGGACTCGTGGTGGCATGCGAGCTGGCGCTGGCGGGTGTGCGGCCCGTGGTGCTCGAGCGGTTGCCCGCGCCAAGTGACGAGCCGAAGGCCAACGGCATGGTCGGCCAGGTGGTTCGACAACTGGATATGCGTGGGCTCTACCAGAGGTTCACCGAATCGGACGATCCCCCGCACCCCGCATACCAGTGGATCTTCAGTGGAATGTCGGTGCCGCTCTTCGGCGTTCCAGAGAACCCGATGTATGCGCTGATGATGGCGCAGCCTCGGCTTGTCCGGCTGCTTGACGAGCGGGTCCGCGAACTCGGTGTCGACGTCCGCTGGGGCCACGAGCTGACCGGTGTCCAGTCGCGCGCCGACGGCGCCACGGTCGACGTGTCCGGACCAGATGGGACTTACACGCTGGAGACGACGTACCTCGTTGGCGCCGACGGTGGCCGCAGTGTCGTTCGCAAGTTGGCAGGCATCGGCTTTCCTGGCCACACGTCCAACACGATCGCCCGAATCGCTCACGTGCGAGTGCCGGACGAAATGCGCGGCCCCAACGGCGGCATCGATGTGCCGGGCATGGGCCCACTTCCTTTCGGGCACAACCGACTCGACAACGGTGGATTCATCTACGCCGAGTTCGAGAGTGAGCGCTCCATGGTCGGGACCATCGAGTTCGATGAGCCGGGTGATGATTTGGAGCCGATGACGCTCGACGAGCTGCGTGACAGCGCGCGTCGGGTGCTCGGCGTTGATCTGCCCGTCGAGCCGCCGCCCGGGCCAGGGCCGCATGCGTTGCGCCGCATCGCCGGGCAGAACACCAGGCAGGCCGATCGCTATCGCGCGGGAAACATCTTCCTGGTCGGCGATTCCGCCCACGTGCATTCCGCGATGGGTGGTCCCGGGCTGAACCTGGGGATGCAGGACGCGGTGAACCTCGGGTGGAAGCTGGCGGCCACGGTAAATGGCTGGGCGCCTGCGGGACTTCTCGACACCTACCAGTCCGAGCGGTATCCCGTCGGCGAGCGGGTGATGATGCACTCCATGTCCCAGACGGCCCTATTCGGCCCAGGACCCGAGATCGCCGCGCTGCGAAAACTTTTCAACGAACTACTGCAGCAACCGAGCGTCGCCGAACATATGGCACACCTCCTCGCCGGCTCCGACGTCCGTTACGACGTGGGCGACGACCATCCGCTCGCGGGCCGGCTCGTGCCCGACGTCACCCTCGATGATGGGCGACGGGTAGCCGAAATGCTGCACGGCGGTCGTCCTGTGCTACTCGATCTATCCGGCGGGCGCGTGGGTGAAGCCGTGCACGGCTGGGCCGACCGCATCGACGTCGTCGCCGGTGTCATCGCCGACTCCGAGGCCCGCGCGCTGTTGATCCGGCCCGATGGTTACGTCGCTTGGGCGGCAGACACTTTCAAGGCTGACGACGAGAACCGGTTGCGTGCCGCGCTGCAGCGATGGTTCGGTTTCAGCCTCGCAGAGCACGGCGCAGCACGCCCGGGTGGCGGGCTATCTTCGGCCCCAGTAGAAGAGCGAACAGCGTGATGGCCAGCCACGGCCGCAAGTGGGGACGGATCCGCACGATCAAACCGGAGTCGTTGAGGTCGAGCACCATCGCGTCGGTGATCGTGACACCCCCGATCCGCCCGTCGCTGACGGCCACGCGGGTTGTGCCTTCGCCGATGACCTCGCGCCAGGTGAGGTCGGACAGCCCGCGGTAGACGGCGCCCAGCAGCACGCGCAGGTCGTCACGGCCGCGGAACACCATGCGGCCGAACAGCGGCGACAGCAGCTCCGCATTGTCTGCCAGCGTGCTGACGATGCGGTCGACGTCGTTGGCTCGCGTCGCCTCTAGGAACGTGGCAACGGCGTCATCTGTCTGCGGCACTGCCATGCAACCAATCTAACCAGCTCAATTGCAAAAAGCAATGGACTATAGTTTTGCTATGCCGAAACAGGCGTTCGCGGATATCTCGTGCTCGATCGCACGCGCAGTCGACGTGATCGGGCAGCGGTGGACGCCGCTGATCGTTCGCGATCTCTTCGCGGGTATGACGAAGTTCGAGGACATCCGTCGCGACCTCGGTATCGCGTCCAACATCCTGGCCGCCCGACTCGACGATCTCGAACGGCACGGCGTCGTCGAACGGCGCCAGTACCAAAGCACGCCTGCGCGCCACGAATATGTGCTAACCGAAAAGGGCAGGGACCTCTATCCCATCGTCGCGACATTGCTCGCGTGGGGCGACAAATGGCGGTCCGTACCCGATGGGCCACCGGCGCTGACCGTGCACACCGACTGCGGCCAGGTCACGACAGCCAAGACGGTGTGCGTCGAGTGCGGTGGAGAACTCAACGCCGGCAACGTAATCCCCGCGCGCGGGCCCGGTGCCAAGCCGGGGCCGGGCACTGCGCTCATCGGCGAATACATCACACACTAGCGTTTGGGCGTTACAGTCTCGACGTGACCGACTCAGATATCCACGCCGAAGCGTTGAAAGCGGTGGTCCGCCGCAACACCGAACAAGTCCAGGGCCAAGGCGATTTCGCCCTGTTCGACGAACTGTTCGCCGACGACTTCGTCGACCACACGCCCCAGCCCGGCACCACCGCAGACAAGGCTGGAGTTCGCGTCCTCTACAACCGACTGCGCGACGCGTTTCCCGACTTCCGACCCGAGATCCATTGGCAAACCGTTGACGGCGACATCGTCACCACCTACAAGACCTACCACGGCACTCAGCTCGGCGACTTTCTCGGTGTCGCTCCCACCGGCAAGGCCATCCAATTCGAAACGGTCGACGCGATGCGGGTCCGCGACGGAAAGATCACCGACCACTGGGGAGTGGCGAACCTGTACTCCG
>JAVXWV010000282.1:0-3688 GCA_032230775.1 Mycobacterium sp.
GGCTGGCGCTGCTCGAGGCGCTGTCCGAGGCGGCAGAGCAGATCACCCGCGACCTCGCACCCGGTTCGGTCGACGTGCGCTTGCGCGGTCGCGACCCGGAGTTCACCGTTGATCCGGGGGGCGCGGAGCTAACATCCGCGCCCGCCGTCGCACCCGAGTCAGAGGACGACGGCGGGACGTGGCGCGTCACGCTGCGGCTGCCGGAGAACCTGCGCGCGGGCGTCGACGCGGCAGCGCGCGGCGACGGGCTTTCGGTGAACGCCTGGCTGGTCCGTGCTGTTACCGCCGCACTCGGGGGCGGCGGTCCTCGGCGATCACAAGGCGATGCAGGCAAGCACTTCAGCGGCTGGGTCCGCTAAACCACGAAACTGGAAGAGGAGAAAGCAATGCCCGTGTTCGATACGCCTGAACCCATCACTGCGACGGTGGAGATCTCCGCAGGCACTGTGCGGCTCGTCGCCAGTGACCGCGACGATACGGTCGTCGAGGTGCGGCCCCGCGATGAATCTCGCAGCCACGACGTCAAGGCCGCCGAGCAGGTGCGCGTCGACTTCAACAACGGCACGCTCACCGTGACAAGCCAACGCGGCTTCTCCTTCCCACAAAGGGGAGCGGTCGTCGTCGATGTCGCGCTGCCCGAAGGATCGCGCCTTCACGCGTCGGTCGCGTCGGCGCAGATCCGCGCAGACGGGCGGTACGTCGATTGCACGCTGGCATCGGCCAGCGGTGACCTCTCAGTGGAGTCGGTGACGGGAAACATCAAGGCCGAAACGGCTTCCGGCGCAGTGAACATCGACGCCGTCAAGGGTAACGCCGCGATTGCCACCGCCTCCGGGGACGTCACGATCGGCGATCTCGACGGCGGTATCAAGTTCCGCGCCGCGAGCGGCTCGCTGAGCGTCGGACGCCTGCATGGCAATGTCAACGCGCAGATCGCTTCTGGCGACGTGACCGTCATGACCGCCGTCAACGGCGGGGTGTCCGTGCTGACCAGCAGCGGCGAGCTCGTGGTCGGCATCGCCGAAGGCACTGCGGCCCAGCTTGATTTGCGGACGCGGTCGGGCGAAGTCCGAAACTCGCTGGCGCAGTCCGACGGTCCGGCAGACGGTGACGAGACACTGGTCGTGCACGCGCGGACCGGCTCCGGCGACATCGTCGTGCAGCGCGCGACCGCCGCGGCGTTGTCCTAGGGCGGCCGTCAGGCCGGACCGGTCACGACCAGTCGATGGCCGTCAGGAAGGCGCAGAACGAATTCGCGCATCCCCCAAGGCTGTTCGACTGGCGGCTCGGCAATGTCGGCGCCCACTGCGACGGCGCGGCGGTACGACGCGTCAAACTCAGTACCGACATCGACACCCACGGTGACCGACTCTGGTGGCGACGCTGCCGCCACCAGCCGAAGGCATGGGCCGACGCTCCACGGGCCGAAAACCAAACCCACCATCGCAGGCGGGTCGCCCGCCGCGTAGAGCTGCCTGGCTCCGAGTACAGGACGCAGGACGTCCAGCTGCGAGGCGATGTCGAGAACGGGGAGCGTACCTTCCACACCGAGGACGGTGGTGGGTTCCGGTTCGCGCGACCTACCCAGCACGATCGTCTCGTGCGGGCGTGTCCGGTGCGGATAGCGTTGCGCCAGACGGCCGTACTCGACGAGGCCGATCCTGCGGGCAGTAGCAAGCGACCGGACGTTCGTGGCCTCCACCCAGGCTTCGACGCGGTCCAGACAACGATCCGAACGCATACTCGACTACTGCGCCCGCCGCCTCGGTCATCAGGCCACGCCCCCAGGCCTGCCTGCACAACAACCAGCTCAATCCGGGCACGGCCACATCGCCCAGCAACCCCACCATGCCGACGGGCGCGTCCGCCTCCCGAAGCACCCACATGTGGGCCCCTTCGCCTTCGAGCCCGCTCACTAAGTCTTGGTGGGTATCAGCGACATCCGCGCGCAGCGGCGTGTTCCACGTTCGCATTACGTCAGGGTCGCTGAACGCGGCATGCAAACCCGCGGCGTCACGATCTGGATCCAAGGGTGCCAACGTCAGCCGGGCAGTCCTCAGCTCCACACGAACTAGGCTAGTCGCCGGGATCGAACCGGAACACAGCGAGCTGGCCTGCCAATTCCGCGAACTCTTCCGGGGTTCCGTCAGCGACCAGTCCTGATCGCTTCGCGAAGCCGACCCCGACCGGCACCTTGACCGCGAAGCTGCGCAGTACGGGACGCGATTCCGCGGCGTCCAATTCGATGATCTTGACGGGTCGCGATTTGCGTCCGCGCGAGAGTGTCCCCGCACCGGCCGAGCGGGCGTTCGACGCCCAGTCGGCGCCTGGATAGCCGGCGACGACGTAGAGGCCACCGTCGTGCTCGAAGGGTGTCATCGGGGTGCTACGTGGCTTTCCGGTTTTTCTGCCAGGCACCGTCAGGACCATCGCTGGGCCTGTCGGGATGCCGAGCTTCTGGACGGCCATCATGAACTTGTTCATCGGCTTGAGGTACCGCGGTGGGCGGAACTCGGACATGTCTTGTCTCCCTGCTTAATTGGTGAACAGCGCGCGATGGGCCGCAACGCCTTCGGCGAATGTCTCTGCGGGCCTGCCGAGGATCTTCTCCACCTCGTGCTTGACGAGTGCAGGCTTGGATACCGTCGTCTCGAGAAATGCGATGTAGGCATCGGCGAACTCGGTGGAGAAGCCAATCCCGATGAAGCGCTGACGCACCACCTGGGCCGGGACTTCCTGGTAGCGCAGCGGGCGCCCGAGGACCGTTCCGATGGTCTCCACCATTTCGCTGTTGGTGAATGCCTGCGGTCCGGTCATCGGAATCTTGCGGCCGACGAGCTCGTCGGTGAGCAGCGCCTTGGCGGCGACGGCGGAGATGTCGCGGTCGACGATCGGTGCAGTCGATGCCGTCGCGTATGGCCCGTTGACCACGTCGCCTGCCTGGATCTGCGGCGCCCACATGCCAAAGAAGTTGGTGATGAACACCGTTGGGCGCAGGCTCACCCACTCCAAGCCGGATTCGACGGCCAGCTGCTCGACCTCCTTGTTGCGGTCGCCGCGGAACCGCGACGGCTGACGGGAGAAGTCGTCGTCGGCGTTGATGGCCGACAGTGCAACGAGGCGCGTGACGCCTTCGCGACGCGCCCGAGCGACCAGCGGCTCGAGTTCGTCGCCCAGTGCGCGCGAGTTGAGGAATACCGCAGAGGCGCCGGGCAGACCCTCTGCCGCGGTGCCAACCGCCTTGACCCCTGCGGGAAAGCGTGCGGTGTCCGGCTGCCGGGTGACGGCACGGACCTCGACGCCTGCTGCTGCGAGTTGGGTTACCAGTGGGCGGCCGACGTTGCCGGTTGCGCCCGTGACGAGAATTGTGTTCATGAAGGCAAGGACGACGTCGCGCCGGGAAAAGTTACACAGTCGTCCGTGTAACTTTTTGTTCCGCTGCTTCGTCACTACTGCATGAGCACCCGAAGACGATCGCGAGTGAGGATCGCAGCGAGGAACGAGCGAGGACCGGAGCGAACGGGAGTCGAGGCATGAGCGCTGCACTGTCCGTCGACGTGGCGGTACGTGGACACCGCCCGTACCTGGTGAACCTCGCATATCAGATGCTTGGCGACGTCGGGGAGGCAGAAGACGTCGCGCAGGAGGCGTTCCTTCGGCTGTCACGCACCGACGCATCGCAGATCGA
>JAVXWV010000349.1:0-12221 GCA_032230775.1 Mycobacterium sp.
CCAACCTCGGCTACAACCCGGAGGACTGACAGGGCGACGACGTCGTCGTGGTCACCGAGCCGAAACCCGGAGCACCCGAACGGTTCCGGTTCACCTTCGGCTGATGTCGGCGATTTCTGCGTGAGGGCTGTGATTCCTGCTACAACGACCCTGGTGCAGAAATCGACGCCGCTGGAGCTCGATTTCGTTCAGTGCGCCACACGATGACAGAATCGGTGGCATGGAAGCGGTGTTGTTCGACATGGATGGCACCCTCGTCGACTCCGAAAAGCTCTGGGATATTTCGCTGGCCGCGCTCTACAAGGAGCTCGGCGGCACGCTGAGTCAGGACGTGCGTGTGTCGATGGTGGGCGGCTCCGCCGACGACACCATCCGGACGGTCTACACCGACCTCGGACTCGAGCAGGACCCGTCGGCGATGGCCGAATCCGACCGTTGGCTGCATGACTACACTGCGCAACTGTTCGACGGTGGGTTGCCCTGGTGCGACGGGGCTCGGGAATTGTTGGAAGCACTTGCCGCCGAAGGGACTCCGATGGCGCTGGTTACCAACACCCAGCGTGCGCTCACCGATCGGGCGTTGAACAGTATTGGGCACCAATATTTTTCGGCGACGGTGTGTGGAGATGAAGTGCCGCGCGGCAAACCGGCACCCGACGCCTATCAAAGGGCTGCGGCGTTGCTGGGGCTGCAGCCCGATTCCTGCCTGGCCATCGAGGATTCCGTCACCGGCACGGCCGCAGCGGAGGGCGCCGGATGCCCGGTGTTGGTGGTACCCAACGACGTAGCAGTGCCTCGTGGCCCACGGCGCAGACACATCTCGTCGCTGGCCGGTGTCGGTGTCGCGGATCTGCGACGGGTATTCGGCGAACTCAGTTCCGAGTTTGGGGAACGCACCGCCTGACGGATATGTAGGTGATTGAATGTGACTCTCGTCACGCAATGCTGCGGAAGGGCGTCACATGACCCACGGACCCGTCGGTGATTCTGCATCAGACCTGGACTATGAGGAATCCGAACACAGCGGACGTGTCGTCCGAATAGCCTCCGTGGCCGCGCTCGGCGGTCTGTTGTTCGGGTACGACAGCGCGGTCATCAATGGCGCGGTGGCGGCGGTTGAAGACCACTTCCAGATCAGCAAATTTGTGACCGGTGTCGCGGTCGCGGCTGCGCTGATCGGCGCGGCGCTCGGTGCGGTGGTCGCAGGACGTCTGGCGGACAAAATCGGCCGCCTCTCGGTCATGAAGATCGCCGCGCTGCTCTTCCTGGTCAGTGCCTTCGGCACCGGTCTGGCGCCCGATATCTGGATATTCGGCTTGTTCCGGGTCGTCGGCGGTATCGGCGTCGGTGTGGCATCGGTCATCGCGCCCGCCTACATCGCAGAAACCTCACCGCCGCGTATCCGTGGCCGGCTTGGTTCTCTGCAGCAGCTGGCAATCGTGACCGGCATCTTCGTGTCACTCGGCGTCGACGCCCTGCTGGCGCACCTGGCCGGCGGGTCGCGCGAGGAGCTTTGGCTGGGCGCCGAGGCCTGGCGGTGGATGTTCATCATCATGGCGGTGCCTGCACTCCTTTACGGCGGGCTGGCCTTCACGATTCCCGAATCACCTCGCTATCTCGTTGCCACATTCCGGATTCCGGAGGCCCGCAAGGTGCTGAGCATGTTGCTCGGGGAGAAGAACCTGGAGCTGACCATCACCCGCATCCAGGAATCACTCAAGTCCGAGAAGCCGCCATCGTGGTCGGATCTGCGCAAGCCGACCGGCGGGCTCTACGGAATCGTCTGGGTGGGCGTCGGACTATCGGTGTTCCAACAGTTCGTCGGCATCAACGTCATCTTCTACTACTCCAACGTGTTGTGGCAGGCCGTCGGATTCGACGAGAGCCAGTCGTTCATCATCACCGTGATCACCTCGGTGACGAACATCGCCACCACGCTCATCGCGATCGCGCTGATCGACAAGGTCGGGCGAAAGCCGCTGTTGCTGATCGGCTCGACCGGAATGGCCGTAACACTGGGAACGATGGCGGTCCTCTTCGGCACTGCTCCGCTAATCGACGGCCAGCCGCATTTGGCGGGCGCCGCCGGACCGATCGCATTGATCGCCGCGAACCTGTTCGTGGTGGCGTTCGGAATGTCGTGGGGTCCGGTGGTGTGGGTGCTGCTGGGTGAGATGTTCCCGAACCGTATCCGCGCCGCCGCGCTCGGCCTGGCGGCTGCCGCGCAGTGGATAGCCAACTGCTTGATCACAGCGACGTTCCCCAAGCTGGGCGAGCTCTCGCTGTCCCTCGCCTACGGGTTCTATGCCGTCTGCGCGGTGCTGTCGTTCATATTCGTATGGCGCTGGGTCCAGGAGACCAAGGGCAAGCACCTCGAGGACATGCAGGGCGAAACGAGCCATCTGCCCGCGGCGCATTAACCGGCACCTCGGGATAAACCCGCGTGACCACGGCATGAGGGGCGTGGAACAATCGCGTCCCGTGAAGACCTTCGATGCCTTGTTCGCCGAACTGACCGACAAGGCGCGCACCCGGCCTGCTGGCAGCGGTACCGTCGCCGCGCTCGACGGCGGCGTGCACGGGCTGGGCAAGAAGGTCCTCGAAGAGGCAGGCGAAGTGTGGCTCGCCGCTGAACACGAGAGCGAAGACGCCCTGGCCGGGGAGATCAGCCAGTTGCTGTACTGGACGCAGGTGCTGATGATCTCCCGCGGCCTGACCCTCGACGACGTCTACGCGAAGCTATGAACGGAAATCTCAGGGTCGCCGTGCCGAACAAGGGCACGCTCTCCGAACCGGCCGCTGAAATCCTGTCGGAGGCCGGATACCGGCGCCGCACCGAACTCAAGGATCTGACCGTCATCGATCCGGTCAACAACGTCGAATTCTTCTTTCTGCGGCCCAAAGACATCGCCATCTACGTCGGATCGGGACAGCTCGACCTGGGCATCACCGGCCGCGATCTGGCCGCCGAGTCCGACGCCCCCGTCCGCGAGCGGCTTGCACTCGGATTCGGCTCGTCGACATTCCGCTACGCCGCGCCTGCCGGGCGACAATGGCGCGTAGAGGACCTCGCGGGCATGCGGATCGCAACGGCGTTCCCCAACCTGGTGCGAAAAGACCTGGCGACGCGCGAGATTGAGGCGACGGTGATCCGGCTCGACGGCGCAGTCGAGATTTCGGTTCAACTCGGGGTGGCCGACGCGATCGCCGATGTGGTCGGCTCTGGTCGCACCCTCGGATTGCACGACCTGGTGCCGTTCGGCGAAGCGCTCTGCGACTCCGAAGCCGTGCTCATCGAACGCGACAACGCAGACGACGAGAACGCCGCCGCGCGTGATCAGCTCGCGGGTCGGGTGCAGGGTGTGGTGTTAGGCCAGCAGTATCTGATGCTCGACTACGACTGCCCGCGCAGCGTGCTTGACGACGCCACTGCGGTCACGCCCGGCCTGGAATCACCGACGATCGCGCCACTGGCCGATCCGGCGTGGGTTGCGGTGCGCGCGCTGGTTCCCCGTCGAGATGTCAACGCCATCATGGACGAACTCGCTGCGATCGGTGCCAAGGCGATCCTGGCCTCTGACATCCGGTTCTGCCGCTTCTGATTCGGCCTGATCATCCACGCGGTGCGTGTTAGCGTCCGGTTGTCGTTTTCACGGATCGGGAGGCGCCCATGACGCAGGTCATCGTTATTTTGCTCGCTGTGGCGATCGGTGTGATCGCCGGTCTGCGCGCACTGACCGCGCCGGCGGTGGTGGCCTGGGGTGCTTACCTGGGATGGATCAACGTCAACGGGTTGTGGTCGGAGTGGGTGGCCCACCCCATCACCGTCACGGTTCTGACGATCTTCCTGCTGATCGAGCTGGTCACCGACCAGCTCCCGAAGACGCCGAGCCGCAAGACGACGCCGCAGTTCGCCACACGCCTCATCACGGGTGCATTCGCCGGAGCCGTCATCGGCAGCGTCTCGCATCACACGTTCATCGCGCTGGGAGCGGGCATCATTGGCGCGGTGCTCGGCACACTCGGTGGTGCGGAAGCACGATCGCGTCTGACCGCGGCCAACGGCGGAAAAGACCGGCCCGCCGCCATCGGAGAGGACATCGTCGCGGTCGGCGGTGGATTCCTGATCGCATTCCTCGTCAGCTTCGCTCCGCTCGTCTGAAACGTCTTTCATGGCAGAGAAGTTCGACGCGATCATCGTCGGCGCGGGCCAGGCCGGCCCACCGCTGGCTCAGCGGCTGACCGCGGCCGGCCAGACTGTTGCGGTCATCGAACGCAAACTGGCGGGCGGCACGTGCGTCAACTATGGCTGCATCCCCACCAAAACCCTTGTGGCAAGCGCGCATGCCGCGCACCTCGCCCGTCGCGGCGCCGACTTTGGCATCGGTACGGGCAACGTCACCGTCGACATGGCTAAGGTCAAAGCGCGCAAGGACAAGGTCTCCGGCGACGACCGCCGGGGGCTCGAGTCGTTGTTGGAGAATACAGAGGGCTGTACCTACATCCGCGGCCATGCCCGATTCGAAAGCCCGCATGCGGTGAGCGTCGATGGGCGGCAACTCGAGGCCGACCGGATCTTCCTCAATGTCGGTGGGCGTGCGGTGGTGCCGGACATGCCGGGGCTGTCCGACATCGACTACATGACGAACGTCGGCATTCTCGACCTCGACACCGTGCCAGAGCATCTCGTCATCATCGGCGGTAGCTACATCGGTCTAGAGTTCGCACAGATGTACCGCCGGTTTGGTGCGCGCGTCACGGTGATCGAAAGGGGCCCGCGGCTAACCGCGCGCGAGGACGAGGACGTTTCGGCGACCATCAAGGAGATCCTAGAAGCCGAAGGCATCGATGTCGTGGTCGACGCTACCGCCATCCAATTCACCAAGCGCGACAGCGGCTTTCAGGTAGTGCCTGCCGAGGGGGCGAGGCCGATCACCGGAACGCACCTACTCGTGGCGGTGGGTCGGCAGCCCAACACCGACGACCTGGGTCTGGACAAGGCCGGGGTGGAGATCAACGAGCGCGGATTCATCGTCGTCGACGACCAGTTGCGCACCAATGTGGAGCACATCTGGGCGATGGGCGACTGCAACGGCCGGGGCGCTTTCACCCACACGTCGTACAACGACTTCGAGATCGTCGCGGCCAACCTGCTCGACAACGAGCCGAGGAAAGTCAGCGACCGGATCCCCACCTATGCGTTGTACATCGACCCGCCGCTCGGCCGCGCAGGCAAGACTGTCGACGAGGTCCGCAAGTCGGGCCGCAAGGCTCTGGTGGGCTTTCGCCCGATGACCAGGGTCGGACGTGCGGTGGAAAAGGGTGAGACACAAGGGTTTATGAAGGTTGTCGTCGATGCCGAGAACGGCAAGATCCTCGGCGCTGCCATCCTCGGCGTCGGCGGCGACGAGGTGATCCACTCCATCCTCGATGTGATGTCCGCTGGTGCTCCCTACACGACGTTAACGCACACCGTGCACATCCACCCGACCGTCAGCGAGCTGGTGCCGACGATGTTGGAGGAGCTGAAACCGCTGGACTGACCGAGCGGCCGATGTTGAGCTGCCGTGTGACCATCGCGACCCGGAATCCGAGGTGCCGGCACGTCTGTACATCGGATGGGTGCACATCGTCGGCGTTGGCGTCCACATCGGTCTGGGCAGCCGCGCCGAGCCAGAAACCGAGGCGGTTGAGGTCGTTCTCACTGCCGGCAGCACTGTTCCAGCCCGCGCCGAGACCCAGACTGACCCAATGCATATGGTGCTGGGAGGCGAACACCGCCAACGACACCAGGGTGTTGAGTTTGTCGCCGCTAGGTTCGCCGCTGCACCAGCAGCGTTTGCGCCACCACGCCGATGAATCCTTGGCGGTCAAAGATTTCCGCGGTCGTGGCGCCGATGCCGTCGGGGCCGATCGACGCGCGGGCACGCAGACCGAAGTCATTGCCTGCGGGTAAGCGGTGCACGTGCACGACGGTGTCGGTGTTCATGAATACGAACTTGTCGGGGTCCAGTGCCATCCCGACGCCGTTGACCGAGTCGGCCACCATCGCGAGCCGCTGTAGATCCGTCGGCGCCTCGGAATCGACGAGAGGCACCAGCGGGCTGAGCCAGGCCACATTCGACTCGCCGTCCGCGGTTTGTTGTCGACGCCAGCGCACCGTCTCCAGGTAACCCTTGGCGCCCACCCAGCTGTGCGGCACGGCGGCCGCCTCGCCTTCGACGAGCGGGGGAAAGCGGTCGGTCACCACATCGGCGGTGTCGCTGGTGGCCAGCAGCCACGCGGTGACACGAGCGACCGTCCGCTCGGCGCCGCCGGGAGCCGGAGCCGACATCTCGGCGGACATCATGGAGATGCGTGAACCGGGGCGCTGCACCCAGGCGCGCACCCGTACCTGCGTGACAGGGATAGCACCGAGGATGTCCAGAGTGAGCCGTCCCACGCGCAATCCGGAATCCGCGGCCAGTTCCTCGATGAGCCTGGTCATCAGCGCGAGTGGCGGTGAGCCGTGCTGGATTTCGGGGTCCCAGTTGCTGCGGGTGCCGTCGGTGGACTCGAACAGCTGAAATTCACCGTCGGCGGTAAGCCGGCGGTAGAGGCAATCGATCACGCAGCAGGCTCCGAGGTGTGCAACACCGCGTCATCGTCACCTTCGTCCGGCGCCTGTGGCCAACCGGGGTACGGCGGGGGAGTGCCACCGAACACCGGGCAGTGCGAGTGGTGGGCGCACCAGTCGCACATGCGCGACGGGTGCGGCCTGAAATCGCCTGTGACGCCAGCGGATTGGATGGCCCGCCAGATCGCCATCAAGGTCTTCTCGAACCTCAACAGCTCGTCGAGATCGGGTGTGTAGTCGAGCACTTGACCGTCGGACAGGTACAGCAGCCGCAGCCGGGCGGGCAGCACGCCCCGAGATCGCAGCAGTGCGACCGCATAGAACTTCATCTGGAACATGGCCTTGAACTCGGCCAGCGCCCGCGCCTCCGGCGGCGCCCTGCCGGTCTTGTAGTCGACCACTCGCAGCTCGCCAGTCGGTGCGACGTCGATGCGGTCGACGAAGCCGCGCAGCAGCGTCCCGTCCTCGAGCTCGACTTCGACGCGCTGCTCGCAGCTCTCCGGGTCGAATCGGGTGGGGTCTTCCAGCCGGTAGTAGCCCGACAGCAACGCCCTGGCCTCATCGAGAAGCTCGGCCCGCAGTGCTGGTTCGAAGTCTGCGGCAAGCCCAGGCTGAGCAGCGACAATTCGCTCCCATGCGGGGTCGACGAGTGTCATCGCGGTGTCGGGGCCACGTTCGGCGGCGGGCAGCGCATAGAGCTGCTCAAGGGCGGCGTGGACCACCGACCCGCGTACCTGAGCCGTCGAGGATGGTTCCGGTAGCCGGTCGATCGCGCGGAACCGGTACAGCAGCGGGCACTGCTTGAAGTCGCTGGCCCGCGAAGGAGACAGCGCCGGACGCCGGACCTGCGGGGCCGGCTCGTCGCTCATGAAAGCCAGAGTATGACCGGCGACCGACAACCCCGAGGACCCCTCCCGGCGCGTCTGCTGGCAGGCTGATCAGCTGTGCCAAGGACTGGTCCCTTCGAAGTCGGTGATCGCGTGCAGCTCACCGACGCGAAGGGCAGGCACTACACGATGCTGCTGGCGCCAGGTGGGGAGTTCCACACCCATCGCGGGATCATCTCGCTCGACGCCGTCATCGGTCTGCCAGAGGGCAGTGTCGTCAAATCGACCAACGGCGATCAGTTCCTCGTGCTGCGGCCGCTGCTCGTCGACTACGTGATGTCGATGCCGCGCGGCGCGCAGGTCGTCTACCCCAAGGACGCCGCCCAGATCGTGCACGAAGGTGACATCTTCCCCGGCGCTCGGGTGCTCGAGGCCGGCGCCGGTTCCGGGGCGCTGACGTGCTCGCTGCTGCGCGCCGTCGGGCCCGAGGGACGGGTGACGTCCTACGACGTGCGCGAGGACCACGCCGAGCATGCCGCCCGCAATGTCGCGACATTCTTCGGTGAGCGGCCGGCCAATTGGGACCTGGTCACTGCCGACGTCGCGGACTACGCAGGCCCGGAGGTGGACCGCGTGGTGCTCGACATGCTGGCGCCGTGGGAGATTCTCGACGCCGTCGCCAACGCGCTCGTCGCAGGCGGGGTGCTGATGATCTACGTGGCCACCGTCACGCAGCTGTCGCGCACAGTGGAGGCATTGCGAGCGCAGCAGTGCTGGACCGAGCCGCGCGCCTGGGAGAGCATCCAACGCGGTTGGCACGTCGTCGGCCTGGCGGTGCGCCCACAACACACGATGCGCGGGCACACGGCCTTTCTGATCAGCGTGCGCAAATTGGCGCCGGGTGCCGTCACCCCGATGCCGCTGCGGCGCAAGCGTCAGCTGGGCGGCAGCGTCTGATTGTCGGCTCGGCCGACGTGTTTAGTCGTCGCTGCTGCGCCGCAGTCCTCTGCGGGTGGAAAGCAATTCGATCTCTGGACGCGATGCCACCAAGCGCTCTGCGGCGTCGAGCACGTCGACGACGTGCACTCGATCGGCCGACACCACCGCCATCCCGATGTTGGCGCGGCGGTGCAGGTCGTGGGCTCCGGTCTCGGCCGCGGACACCGCGAATCTGCGCTGCAACTCGGCGATCAGTGGGCGGATGGCTGAGCGCTTCTGCTTCAGCGAGCGCACATCACCGAGCAGTAGGTCGAACTCCAGCCAACCGATCCACACGCCGACGTGCTCAGGGGGTTGGCGTGGCCGTCGGCGGCTGGCCCATCTGGAGCAGCAAGTCCGCGGTCTGGCGGGTCAGCTGCCACGCGTCGCCCTGCGGGCTGAACTCCATCGGGAAGCTCAAAGTCTTGTCGGTCGTCGCCTGTGGTCCGCCCGGCTTCACGGTGACATTGGCGATGACGTTGCCCTGTTGATCCGACGCCCACTTCAGTTCGGTGGCCTCGAAAGTCAACGGTGCGTACCCGCTGTCGTGCAGCGCCTTTGCGAACCTGTCCAGTGCCTCAGCGTCGGCTGGCGTGCCGTTTTGCACGAGACCGACCTTGTCCGGGCCGGGGGTGGCGGGATCGGCGAGGCGGCCCATCACGTCGGTAAGCGCGGTCGGTGACGGCAACGGCGCCCCGGTATCGGTGGCCGACGGCGCAACGGTCGGGGGCTTGGTGAGGGGAACAGGGGTCGGGCTCGGTGCGGAACTGGTGTCGTGGCTACACCCGCTCAGCCCGAGCGCCGCCACTATCGTGACGGCGCTCAGGACTGAGGCAAACGTGCGATGCACGCCGTTGATCAGCCGGCTGCCGACAGCAACGACATTGCGGACTGCTTGGAGATCTGCCATCCGCTGGGGCTCGCGCCGGCCACGAACTGGACGGTCTGGGTGGCGGTTGTGCCAAGCGCAGAAGTCGCGGTGACGTCGGCGTTGGCCACGCCACCTTCTTGGTCGATATTGGCGATATTGAACGTCAGCGGGAATTTGCCCTCTGCTGCCGCCTTGCTGTAGGCCCGGTCGGCGGCGATGCTTTCGATCCTGCCGATACCGCCCTGGATGTAGGGCGCCTTACCGCTGAACGAGCCGCCCCCGGCGAGGACCTGCAGCGTCTGCAGGAGTGAAGACTGTAATTCTGGCGCCGGTGCCTGGGGCATCGGAATGTCCCACACGACCGGTTGCACGGCCGGGACGGACGATACGGCGGGAGATGCAACGGAAGTCACACCAACTGCCGCAGCGGCCACCACAGCGGCTCCTGCCACGCCGGTAACGAGGGTTTTCAGGGTCACGGTTGTCCTTTCGATCGGCCCAACTCACCAGAGAGGTTAACAAGTGTTGCTGGTGTGTCGGCCTCCTACACCGCACACAAAGGCTGAATCGCCGGTAGCGTTGAAGTTGTTACTGCACCAACTTCCGGTGCGGGAAGGGGCGCCACATGAATGAGTCAGAGCGTTCTGAAGCGTACGGGACACCCCACGAATCCGGGATGTCCAGCGATGAAGCAGCCGAACTGGAGGAGCTGCGTCGCGAAGCTGCAGTACTGCGCGAGCAGCTGGAGAACGCGGTCGGCCCGCAAAGCGGACTGCGTAGCGCCCGCGATGTGCACCAGCTAGAGGCGCGGATCGACTCGCTCGCTTCCCGTAACGCGAAGTTGATGGAAACCCTCAAGGAGGCCCGGCAGCAGTTGCTGGCGCTGCGTGAGGAGGTCGACCGGCTGGGTCAGCCGCCGAGCGGTTACGGCGTGCTCCTTTCGGTGCAAGAAGACGACACCGTCGACGTGTTCACCTCCGGTCGCAAGATGCGCCTGACATGCTCGCCGAACATCGACACCAAGTCACTCAAGCAGGGCCAGACCGTACGCCTCAACGAAGCGCTCACCGTCGTCGAGGCAGGCAACTTCGAGGCCGTCGGCGAGATCAGCACGTTGCGCGAGATCCTGGCCGACGGGCACCGTGCCCTCGTGGTCGGGCACGCCGATGAGGAGCGCATCGTCTGGCTGGCCGAGCCATTGGTGGCAGGCGACCACCTGCCCGACGGCTACGACGACGAAATCGAAGACGATCTGCGCCCCCGCAAGCTGCGCCCCGGCGACTCGCTGCTGGTGGACACCAAGGCCGGGTACGCGTTCGAGCGCATCCCCAAGGCCGAGGTCGAGGATCTGGTCCTCGAAGAGGTTCCCGACGTCAGTTACCTCGACATCGGCGGCCTGAGTAGGCAGATCGAGCAGATCCGCGACGCCGTCGAACTGCCGTTCCTGCACAAGGAGCTTTACCGGGAGTACTCGCTGCGTCCGCCAAAGGGTGTGCTGCTCTACGGTCCGCCCGGATGCGGCAAGACGCTGATCGCCAAGGCGGTGGCCAACTCGCTTGCCAAGAAGATGGCCGAGGTTCGCGGCGATGACGCGCGGGAAGCGAAGAGCTACTTCCTCAACATCAAGGGTCCGGAACTGCTGAACAAGTTCGTCGGCGAGACCGAGCGTCACATCCGGCTGATCTTCCAGCGCGCAAGGGAGAAGGCCTCGGAGGGCACACCGGTGATCGTGTTCTTCGACGAGATGGACTCGATCTTCCGCACCCGTGGCACTGGCGTTTCGTCCGATGTGGAGACCACGGTCGTGCCGCAGCTGCTGTCGGAGATCGACGGCGTCGAGGGCTTGGAGAACGTGATCGTGATCGGCGCCTCCAACCGCGAGGACATGATCGATCCTGCGATCCTGCGGCCAGGCCGCCTGGACGTCAAGATCAAGATCGAGCGGCCGGATGCCGAAGCGGCGCAGGACATCTACAGCAAGTACCTGACCGAGGACCTGCCGATCCACGCCGACGACCTTGCCGAGTTCGGCAGCGACCGCACGGCCTGCATCAAGGCGATGATCGAGAAAGTCGTCGACCGGATGTACGCCGAGATCGACGACAACCGGTTCCTGGAGGTCACCTATGCCAACGGTGACAAGGAAGTCATGTACTTCAAGGACTTCAACTCCGGCGCGATGATCCAGAATGTCGTCGACCGCGCGAAGAAGAACGCGATCAAGTCGGTGCTCGAGACCGGTCAGCGCGGTCTACGCATCCAGCATCTGCTCGACTCGATCGTCGACGAGTTCGCCGAGAACGAGGACCTGCCCAATACCACCAATCCCGATGACTGGGCGCGGATTTCGGGCAAGAAGGGCGAGCGGATCGTTTACATCCGCACGCTGGTCACCGGCAAGAGTAGTAGCGCCAGCCGTGCTATTGATACCGAGTCGAACCTGGGTCAGTACCTCTAGGCTTTACTGCCGCGAGCTGGGGGCACCTCCCCGCGTGCAAGGGGGAGTGTGTCTGTACGCCGACGCGCCGTTTATGCGTACATTTTGCGCACGCTCGCGCGCCACGTGCCGACACTACGCGCGGCGGCCGCCTTCCATCGCGAGGTAGGCGTCGCGGCCCGCCAGGCTCACCGCCACGTCGGCGACCAGCGGGTCGAAGAACCGCTGCCGGTACAGCGGGTCGACGCTGGTGCTGACCGTGAAGTAACAACCCCGACAGCACCGCGACCAACAGCGACATGTGCACCACGGTCTGCGGTACCGGCACGTGGATACCGAACCATGTTCCGGCACAAGGCGGTTGGCCAACGGGGCAACTCTGCTCGGCAGACCACAGCACGGTCACATCGTCGGGTACGGCGACGATGCCGAGCGCCAGGAAGAATGCGACAGGCCCGCGGTGAAGAACACCACCTGTATCGCCTGCGAAAC
>JAVXWV010000359.1:0-3161 GCA_032230775.1 Mycobacterium sp.
TGATCGCGCAGGATCAATGCAACCGGCGAGTCGGTGGCGCTGGCCCTGGGGATGTCCTTGATCGCGATCGTGAGCGCGATCACGAACACCATTCCCAGCACCGCGGCCGCGACGACGGATCCCACGATCGCGCGCGGAACGCTGCGAAACGGATCCTTGGCCTCCTCCGCCATGTTCGCCGCGGAGTCGAAGCCGACGAGCGTTGCGATGCCCATGATCATCGCGGCCATTAATCCGCCGCCAATGGCGAAATAGTTGGGTGCACCGTCAGCGATACCGCGCGAGGTGAGGTTGCTGACCGCGCCGTCGCCGGTAACAGCCACGGCGATGAAGAGCGCGACCGTCAGCACGACGACGATGACCAGTTCGAGCACCACCGCGGCCGATGTGATCAGTCCGACGAGCCGCGTCGAGAGCACGACGAGCACGGCCTGAATGACCAGAACGACGAGCGTGAGAACGCGCGCAGTGTTCTCGTCCCGCGGGCTTGCCGAGCAGCGGCATCAGTGCAGTGATCGCCAGGGCATTGTCGGCCGCCACCACGCCGATCGCCAGGTAGCAGAAGCCCAGCCAGCCGAATAGCCAGCCGATCTTCGGGTTGGCAAGCCGCGAGGCCCATTGGTAGGAGGAGCCGCTGAGTGGGATGCGGGCCGCGAACTGGGCGATCACAAGCGCGATCAATGTCTGTCCAACCGCAATGACGGGCCAAAGCCAGATCCCTATTGGCCCCGCGTTCTGCAGCACGTCGTCGTAGGTGCCGAAAATGCCGACCGCCACCGAGATGAACGCGAACGAGACCGCGAACACCTGAAACGAGCCGAGTGTCCGCTTCAGCTCCTGCTTGTAGCCCCCGGCCTCGGCGGAACCTTCGCCGGTTTGTGCGTCACCGGATTCTTTCACTGCCACCCCAACCACCTCGCTCGCTTGGAGGGTGTCCGAACTGTAGACGTATTGACGCTTGCGCAACTCCGAACGGGCAAACCCACAGCCAGGGCGTCACCCCATAGCTCTGGCCAGTGCTTGCACGCCCGTCACGATCTGCGACTCACTGAGATTGGCGTACCCCAGCATCAACCCCGGCGGCGCCGTCTCGGGCTCGGCGTAGCACGGAGACAGTGGTTCGGCCCGCACCCGCATCTCGACGGCCCGGCGGACGAGATCGGCGACGGCATAGCCGTCGGGGAATCGCACCGTCAGGTGTACCCCGGCCGCCGCGCCGATCACGGTCGCATCCGGCAGGTATCGAGCCAACGCCCGCAGCAATGCATTTCGGCGTGTCAGATATCGGCGGCGCATCTGGCGAAGGTGCCTGTCGTATCCGCCGGTCGTCAGCAGCTTCGCGAAGGCGATCTGATCCATCACCGAACTTCCGGCGTCGGCAAGCCCTTTCGAAAGCGCGACGCGGCCGACAAGATGCGCAGGCAACACCATCCACCCGATCCGCAGTCCTGGCGCGAGCGTCTTGCTCGTCGAGCCGACGTACACCACCCGGTCGGGTGCGATGCCCTGCAGGGCGCCGACGGGCGCACGGTCATAACGGTATTCGGCGTCGTAGTCGTCCTCGATGACGAGGTGCCCCGCCCTGGCCCATTGCACCAGCGCGGTGCGGCGCGCGGCGGACAGCACAACACCGGTCGGTGATTGATGAGCCGGAGTGGCCAACACCGTCGTTGCGCCACTACCCGCGAGCGCGGCGACGTCGAGGCCATCATCATCGACCGGCACCGGAATCGAATCGATACCATTGTGCCGCAACACCATCCGGTGTACCCAGAAGCCGGGGTCCTCCATCGCCACCGTCTCACTCGGTAGAACAGAGGCGAGCAGCGCGATGGCCTGCGTCGCCCCAGAGCAGAGCACGATGTGCTGCGGATCGGCGAGCACGCCGCGGGTGCGCCGCAGATAGTCCGCGACTGCGGCGCGTGCCGTCGGCAGCCCCTGCGGCGCGACGTAGCCGAACGCGTGCGATTCGATCTCGGCTAGACCTTGCCGCAATGCCCGCAACCACGCGTGCCGGGGAAAGCTACCGAGATCCGGTGAGCCGGGAGCGAAGTCGATGTCGAATTGCCGCGCGGGATCGGGGGTGTTGCGTTCCGGCGCGCTGGCGGCATCGACCGTCGCGACCCGGGTACCTGACCCGTGCCTGCTGAGCAGGAACCCCTCGGCGGTCAATTGGCTGTACGCGTCCACGACGAGGCGGCGCGAAACGCCGAGGTCTGCGGCCAGCACCCGGGTCGACGGCAGCTTCGTGGCCGGTGCCAAGCGCCCGGCGCGAATGGCGTCGCGCAGACCGTTGGCGAGCTGGCGGTGCAGCGGCTCCTGCCCGGCGCGGTCGAGTTCGACCAGCAGCTCCGGACCAGAAGTGGTACCCGAAATTGTCATCAAAGTGGTGCCTATCCTGATGCCATTGACGATCTAGCGTGAAGATATGACCACGACGCCCACCCGCACAAGAGTCCGCTATGTCGAGGTGACCCTGATCGTGTTCGGGGCGTACTCGGTGCTGCTCGGGCTGTTCATGTTCGTCGCCCCTGGAACGTTCTTCGACACGCTCGGAAGTTTCGGCGCGCGAAACGACCACTACATCTTCGACAACGCCACATTCGAGTTTCCGCTTGGTCTGATGATGCTGGCCGCCGTCCGATGGTCGTCCTGGCGTGTTCCTGCGCTGGCGTTCGCCACCTTGCACTGGGGACTGCACGCGCTGAGTCACACCATCGACCCCCACCACGCGGCGGGGGAGTCGATCGGCTGGTTCGAGGCAGGGGGCTTGGTGGTGGCCACCGTGATGCTGGCAATCGCGTTGCGCGCCAGCGTCGCTACGGAGAAGACCTGATGCGGGTATTGGTGGCAGGCGCCACCAGCGTGCCGGGGATTCCGTTGTTACGGGAGCTGAATGCCCGCGGCCACGAGGTCATCGGGATGACCAGCCAGCCGGCGAGGACGTCGGCGATCGAGCAGCAGGGCGCCAAGCCGGTGGTGGCCAACGTCTTCGACGCCGCGCAGATCAATGCGGTGGTCGGTGACATCCAGCCCGAGGTGGTGGTGTCGCTGCTGACCACCCTGCCGAAGTGGGGGCCGAAGCGGTCCAAAGACTTTGAGCCCGCACGAAAGCTATGGAGTCAAGGGGCCCCGAATCTCGTGGCCGCCGCGCAGCGAGC
>JAVXWV010000445.1:0-4390 GCA_032230775.1 Mycobacterium sp.
GTGGTATGTTAGTCGCGATTAACTCAAGTGTCCACCAGCGCCAGAACGGAATGACACATGGCCGCTTTGCGAGCGTCGGCAGTTGCCGCCACCCGGCGCAGCCGGGCCAAATCGGATCGCCGCAGCCAGCTGATCGCCGCCGCGGAACGCCTTGTCGCCGAGCGCGGATTTCTCGCGGTGAGGCTCGAGGACATCGGTGCCGCAGTGGGCGTCAGCGGTCCCGCGATCTACCGGCACTTCCCCAACAAAGAGGCGCTGCTGGTTGAGCTGCTGGTCGGGATCAGTACCCGGCTGCTGGCAGGCGCCACGAATGTGGTCGCGGGGGCCGACGACCCTGTGGATGTGCTTGACGGCCTCATCGATTTTCATTTGGACTTCGCGCTCGGCGAGTCAGACTTGATTCGCATTCAGGACCGCGACCTCGGCCATCTGCCGCCGCCAGCCAAGCGGCAGGTCCGCAAGGCGCAGCGGCAATACGTCGAGATCTGGGTCGACGTGCTGCGTCAGTTGGACGACACCCTCAGCGAGGCCGATGCGCGGCTGATGGCGCACGCGGCGTTCGGGCTGCTGAACTCGACACCACACAGCGTTAAACCCGGTGCCGCGAAAGCGGCCGAGGCCAGCTCGCGCGCCGTCTTGCGAACCATGACGGTCGCCGCGCTGACCTCGGCCGGACGGGCCGGCGGTTAGTACCAGGCTCTCCTGCCGCCGACCGGCCGTCCGACGGATCCGAGGATCCAGAACACCACGCCGATGACGATCAACACCACGCCTATGTAGGTCAATATCGGGACAGGGAATATAAACCCAAGAATGAGCAGGATGACTCCCAGGGCGATCATCGTTTTCTCCATTTCTCTTCAATTGCTAGCTGCCAGTTGACTACTGGCTGGGCTGAGGAACGTTGCAGTTGGCCACCTTGGGGTTGACCCCCGCATAGTTGAGCGGGCCGACGACCACCGTTAGAGCGATGGACCCGGCTGTAGCGCAATTGGCTTCGCCGCCCCTGAAGTAGTCACGCTGATAGGCGGCTAGGACGCCTATCAGCAGCCACACGAGCACGACGACGCCGAGAATTCCTCGCACGCTGCGCCTCCATTTCGTAGTAACGCCTCTGATCGGCGCGTACGCAGCGTGTTTACCCGGCAGATAATTTCGCCAAACGTGCCGGAGGCGAAGTTTCGGTTACAAAATGGGTGTGGCAGCGAAGGCCGTGGTGAGCCAGTCGTTCATGACCCTCACCAGCACGGCCCTGTTTTCTCGCTTGTCGATCTCGTGGCCGTCGTCGTCGAACACCAGCAGCTCGACGCTGCGGCCGAGCGCACGCAATGCGTCGTACATCTGTTGCGATTCCGCCGGCGGGACGTTGGTGTCGTTGAGCCCGTGGACCAACAGCAACGGCGCGGTCATCGCGTGCGCGCTCAATAGTGGCGACAACCGGTCGAGGAGGTCCCGGTCCCCGACTGGGTGCCCGTACTTGGGGTGGGCCGCCGCGGCGATCCACGGTTCCGTGTTGCGGTACCAGGTATTCAGGTCGCTCATCCCGCAGATGCTGATTCCCGCGGCGAACAGGCCAGGATGAAAAGCGAGCGCCGCCTGCGTCAGGTACCCGCCGTATGACCAGCCGCAGCATGCGATGCGGTCGGACGGCGCGAAGCCGCGGTCGACGAGATATCGCACCGCGTCGGCGACGTCGTCGATCGCGGCGAATCGCCGTTCCTTGTCATCGGCGTGCATGAACGATCGGCCGAATCCTCCCGAGCCACGGACATTCGGAAGGAACACGCTGATGCCCGCCTCCAGCAGGGGTGGGAAGAACTCGTTGTAACCAGGCCGGCCCTGCCCCTCGGGGCCGCCGTGCAGGAAGATCATCGCGCCGACCGGTTCGACTCCCGCAGGCGGGCGGAACAGCCAGCCGCTGAACTCGAGCCCGTCACGGGCGGTGATGGCCTCGAGGGTGGGGTCGCCAGTGACGGGCCCGCGGCTGGGCTCCCTGTCGACGGGCTCCCATTCCCGGGTGCGGGGATTGATCAGCTCGACCATCGGCGGCATCGAGGGGCCCTCTACCGTCATTGCGAGCATCGACCCGCCCGCGCTGATGCTCAACTCGCTGACCACCATGCCGGGCAACGGAATTGGCTCGTGCAGCGTCATGTCGGCAAGTTCGAGGATCTGTAATTCGCTGGCGCCGTTGATGTTCCACAACATCGCGACTGTCGAGAGGTCGTCGCTCACGGTGAACTCGTCGAGCGCATAGCCCGGCCGCTCGGCAAGAACCTGATACGACACCCCATCGGGGGTCGTGGTGACCTCCAACAGCCTGGCGTGGTCGGTGCCGTTCTCGCTGCGGATCAGGGCGCGGACGTAGCCGTCGGCACTGTTGACCCCGTAGGTCTTCGCCGGCTGGTACAGCTCGGTGAGTTCTCCTTCCAGCCCTGCACGCAGGCGTCGCGGACCGTGGTCGTCCAGGATGATGCCCGCGTCGGTGGTGGAGCCGGGATCGTATGGCAGCAACGCGATTTCGGTCAGGCCTCGCAACATGATCAGGTCGCGGTAGCCGCGCGGCCCTACCCGGACCAACGATGCACCGGCCCATGCGTCGACGAGCCTGCCGCCCGAGCGCCGGTCGAGCACCACAGTAGCGCCGTCGGACGGATCGATCAGACACGAGCTGCCGACTCCGTCCTCACCGGTCAGGATCGCCGCGACGTGGGTGCCGTCCCAGGCGATCAGTTCTGCGGTGCCTTCCTGCGCGCCTGCGGGCCAATGGTCAATGCGACGGGCGTCGCGGTCATCGGGATCGGTTGTCACGACCCAGATCTGGCTGCGGGTGGCGCCGTCGGGTGCGACCTCACACGCCAGCCAGTGGCCGTCAGCCGAATGGAGGACGCGAGTAACGGCTCCCTCGACGGGCAGTTCGACGTCGCGCGACGAACTTGCGCGCCAGCCGCGCAGGAAGCGCTGCACGGCGCGCGGGAAGCCGCCGTCGTCAACAAGGTGGGCGAACGCGGTCGCGTCCGGCGACATCGACGCACCGTAGACCCGACGGACCTGCGCTCCCACGGGACTAACTTTCCATATTCTGCAACCACATTTCGAGTACCGCAAGTTGCCACAGCGCGTTGGCGCCCAAAGTGGTACGCGTTTCGTTGGGGCGGGCCAGCAGCGCGTCGACCGTCTCCCTGCGATACAGGCCGCGTGTCCGGGCAGCGTCGTTGGTCAGCGCGTCGCGGACCATGTCCAGCACGTCGCCGTGTAAGTGCCGGATGCCGGGCACCGGGAAGTATCCCTTGGTGCGGTCGATCACCTCGGGTGGCAGCAGCGCCCGCGACGCATCCTTAAGCACACCCTTGCCGCCCAATGCCAGCTTCAGGTCGGCCGGACAACTGGCAGCCAGCTCGACGAAGTCGTGGTCGAGGAACGGCACCCGGGCCTCCAGGCCCCACGCCATCGTCATGTTGTCCACCCGCTTGACGGGGTCGTCGACAAGCATCACTTGGGTGTCGAGCCGCAGCGCGGCGTCGACCGCGGTTTCGGCACCCGGGGCGGCATGGTGCGCCATGACGAACTGGCGACTCGGGTCTTCGTCGCAAATGCAGTACTCGGGGGCGAAGATCGCCATCACGTCGGAGTGGTAACGGTCGAAGAACACCTTCGCGTAGGCCTCGGTGGTCTGGTCGCGGGCCACCGTCGCCAGCGGCGGGTACCAGTCGTAACCAGCCAGGATCTCGTCGGCGCCCTGGCCGGACTGCACCACCTTGACCGACTTGCTGACTTCCTCGGACAGCAGGTAGAACGCCACGCAGTCATGGCTAACCATCGGTTCGCTCATCGCCGCAATGGTTTTCGGTACCGCCGGTAGCAGCCGCGAGCTGTCGACGTGAATGCGGTGATGGTCGGTGTCGAAAGTCGTTGCAATCAAGTCGGAGTAGAAATACTCGTCGCCGGACTCGTCGCCCACCGAGTCGAATCCAATGGAATAGGTGGCCAGGCCGTGCTGGCCCTGTTCGGCCAGCAGCGCTACCACGATCGACGAGTCGATGCCGCCAGACAGCAGGACGCCGACGGGCACGTCGGCGACCATCCGCCGTTCCACCGCCGTGCGCAGCGCGTCCATCAGCGCGTCCTGCCAGTCGCGCGCGGTCCAGGACACCCGCGCAGGGTCACGCTCGAAAACCGGTCTCCAATAGACGGTGTCTGATTGTGTGCCATCCGGGTGGATCACGCGTACGGTCGCCGGCGGCACCTTTCGCACGCCGCGATAGATGGTGCGCGGAGCAGGCACCACCGAGTGAAAGCTCATGTAATGGTGCAGCGCGTGCCGGTCGAGTTCGGTGTCGACGTCGCCGGCGTCGAGCAGTGCGCGCACGGTCGAGGCGAAACGCAGCCG
>JAVXWV010000891.1:0-7937 GCA_032230775.1 Mycobacterium sp.
TCCAGGGCTAACGGCCGCCGTGGCCGCCGCCGTGACCTCCGCCGAATCCGCCGCCGTGAAAGCCGTATGCGCCGTAGCCACCGAGCAGGAAGCCCTCGTCCCCATAGGGGTCGAAGTTCATCGGCCCGGGGGAGTCGTTGATCTCCACATTTCCGGGGGACTCGCAGACGCTTCCCGAAACGCTGTCGCTGCAGGATTGCTGCGTAGTGGAAGCGGCTGAAGCGATCGGTGCCGCGCTTATCGCCACCGCGGTGGCCCCAGCCGCCAGCAAGGGTGTGAGGTAGCTCAGTTTGACTCGCATGGTTACTCCTTTGATGGTTGGTCCCAATGTGGGCTACTTCCAGAGTTGCCTGTCATGGACTCCGTGTCGTTGCTGCCTCCATCCAGCGTTTGCTACCTGCCAGCCCGACGGAACGGTTGCGTCTGTAGGGATGCAACGAGTGGCGTTGGCGGGAAGCGCCTCTGGGTGACACCAGTGACGACAGATCCCCGGCGGAATGCAATTCTGGTGGCATGGATGGTTTTCACCCGGACCTGACGACAACGGGAACCGAGCACACCGTTGCGTCGCTGCGCACACGGGTTCACCATGTCAGGGCCGCCGACGTCAGTTCTGACACTGCACAGACGACGGGTATGCAGCGATTTGCCGCCATCAGCGGGGCCTCCGTCGGGTCCGAGAAGATCTGGATGGGCGAGACGTATGTCTCACCAGAGACGGTGTCGGACAACCACCATCACGGCGAATCTGAGACAGCGATCTTCGTGCGAAGCGGTAACCCCGAGTTCGTATTCCATGACGGCCACGGCGAGGTCCGCATCGCCACGGCGCCCGGCGACTACGTTTTCGTCCCGCCGTATGTTCCACACCGCGAAGAGAATCCGGACCCGAGCAATCCCGCTGTGATCGTGATCGCGCGCAGCACGCAGGAGGCGATCGTCGTCAATCTTCCTGCGTTGTACGCACTCCCGGATAGCTCCGGCTGATGCTGTTTCGTCAGCTGGAGTACTTCGTGGCGGTGGCGAGCGAGCAACACTTCGCGCGGGCCGCCGAGGCCTGCTACGTCTCGCAGCCGGCACTCTCGGCGTCGATCGCCAAGCTTGAGCGGGAGCTCAACGTCACGCTGATCAATCGCGGGCACAAGTATCAGGGTCTGACGGCAGAGGGCGAACGGCTGGTGGTGTGGGCCAAGCGGATTCTGGCCGAACAAGAGGCCTTCAAGGCCGAGGCGGCAGCCGTCAAGTCGGGCATCACCGGCACACTGCGCCTCGGCGCAGAACCCACCGCGTCGACGACACTGGCCCTTCCCGTGGCGGCGTTCTGCGCCGCGCACCCATCGGGCCGGGTAATGGTCGACTCCCGGGTTTCGACGACGGAGCTCGGTCGCCAGTTGCGGGAGTTCGAACTCGATGTGGCGATCGCTCATTTCGCGCCAGAGGACTGTGCAGGCTTACAGGTGGTGCCGTTGTACGAGGAGAGGTACTTCGTGCTCGCGCCCAGCGATCAGCCGATGCCCGACGGCAACACCATCACTTGGGCCGAGGCCGCCGAGCTGCCGCTCGCGCTGCTCACCCCGGACATGAGGATTCGAACGGTGATCGACAGCGCGTTCAGGCAGAACGGCGTCACGGTCCGGCCACGAGTGGAGACAGACTCGGTCGCATCCCTCTACGCACATGTCGGCAGCGGCGCATGGGCGAGCATCGTTCCACACACGTGGTTGCGCGCACTGCCGGTTGCCGGCAGGACGAGGGCCGTCCCGTTGATCGACCCTGACGTCAGGGCGCAGATGTCGGTGGCGACGAACGCCGCCACGCCGGGTTCGGTCGTGGCCCGGGCCTTCATCACGGCGGCCCGGGGCCTCGCGCTCGACGAATTCTTCGACCAGCCAACGCCTTCCGAGCCCGTTCTTGCGTGAGCCCGGAATCGGCTCAGTTGTCACCCAGGGGGAAGTAGTTTGTCACGGAAGGGGCGTCGTTGATCTGCACGTTGCCGGGCCTCTGACACTGGGTTTGAGTCCCGCCCAAGCTGGTGCAGGTCTGTTGGGGCACTGTGCTATCGGCGGCTGCCACGGGTGCAGTTGCGATCACAGCTGCGGCTGCGGCGGCCGCCGCGAGCGGTGCGAGAAACGTGGTACGCACGTTGGAACTCGTTCGATCGTTACGGCAGTCGGTATGTGTCAGGTACGTGTCAACGACGGCTATCCGCGTCCGCCGCCGCCCCCGAGCAGGCCGGCCTCGCCCCCGTAGGGATAGAACGAAACAGGGGGAGGTGCGTCATTGAACTGGACGTTGCCGGGCGTCTGGCATTGGGTTCCCTGGCCGCTCTGATAGCACGTGGGCTGAGCCCCCGTTGACGAATCGGCGGCGGCGATCGGCGCGGCCGCGATCGTTGCCGCTACGGCGCCCCCAGCCAGCAGCGGTATGAACATCCGATTTCTGACTCGCACGGTGGTACTCCTTCGATGAATGGCGCTGTCGGTATGTGTTCCAGGTTCGCGTCCCTGCCGGCGAATGTCGTCACCGCTAACCCCATCCCAACCCCCCGCCAGCTGGATTATTGGGAATCGGCTAACACGCGATCCCGAATCGCGCACCGGTCGAGTGCCCCCTTGGCGGTGTGCGGCAACGACGCGACGATCTCGAGTCGCTCGGGCATTTCAAACGGTGCGAGCAGCCCGCGGCATTGCTGCAGGATCTCCTCCGATCCGACGAGGTCGGGCCGGGACACAACCACTGCCGCGCCGACCCGTTCTCCGTACAGCGGATCGGGGACGGGGTACACGGCGGCCTCGGTGACGCCCCCGCAACCGGCGAGAACCGCTTCGACGTGCTCGGGCGAGATCTTCTCACCGCCGCGGTTGATGATGTTCTTGATGCTGCCGGCGAAGCTATCCGCCGTCGCAGCCGGATTGGCGAGGTAGCCCCGCGTAACGGTGGGACCGTGCACCCACACCTCGCCGATGGCACCTGCGGGGCACAGCTCTCCTTTGTGGTCGACGATGCGAAGATCCGCGCCGGTCGACCGGCCGACCGACCCGTCCTTGAAGGTCCCCCGGTGAGGCAGCGGCTGGCTAGTCGCCTGGTGGGTGGTTTCAGTCATCCCGTAGGCGGAAAGCACCGGGGCCCCGAGCGTGTGTGTAAGGGCGTGCGCCGCGGCAGTTGTCAATGGGGCGCTGCAACTGCGCACGAACCTCAAGGGCACAACCTGCGGGCCGGGATACTCATCCTCTAACCGCTCCAGAAGGATCTGATGAATGGTGGGAACGGCGGTGAACCACGTTGCGCCAACGGTCCGTGCGTCGTCCCAGAACGTGCGTGCCGAGAAGCGGCCCCGCTCGGGCAGCAGCACGCAACCTCCGCTGGCCAGCGAGGCGAGCAGCACCGCGAACAAGCCGTGACCATGAAACAGCGGCATGACGGCAACCGTCGAGTCCCCGGGTCCTAGCTCGTAGGTCTCGCAGATGCCCGCAACGGAGGCGGCCACGTTCGCGTTCATCAGTGGGATCATCTTCGGCGCCCCGGTGGTGCCTGAGCTGAACATGACAAGGGCGTCGTCGGTGAGCTCTGACCTTGCGCCGCCGCAGACATCTCGCGTCGCACGCCCACCGGTTTCTACCTTGACCGTCGCGATCTCGCGGCCGAAGACCGCAACCTGGAGTTGGATTGTCGGAATTTCGAAACCTGAGATGCGTGCGGCATCGGCCGCGGATGGCCCGGCCAGGATCGCCTGTGCCCCAAGCCGTTCGAGCCGGGTCGACATTTGCGACTGGGGGAGTGACGGGTCTAATGGGGCTACCACCAGTCCTGCGCGCGCCGCGCCCAGGAGCGCGATCGCGAACTCGGCAGTGTTGGCACAGACGAGGCCCACCGCATCTCCTCGCCGCAGCCCTATGCTGCCGAGGCGAGTAGCCATGTCCTCAGCCAAAGCCGCGAGAGCGCCATAGGACAACTCTGTCCGATCCGCGCCGAAGACGAGTGCCCGCGCGTCCGGACGCTCACACACGTGCTGATCGAGGATATCGGCCAGGCCCGTAATCGCCGGGGGCCGATAACGGGCCGCCTCGCGAACGTTCATGGCCACCACCCTTTTCCCTGAGATATCGACCCGCAATTTGACGGTCGCTCTCCCTCCAACGTGCTACGGCGTTGCGAGCGACGTCCAATATCGTTTGGTGACCGACCGATAACGGGCTTCTATCGACGGACTGCCCGCCTTGCTCCGAATCTGCCGGTGCCTCATCCAGATTCGAAGACGACCCTGTCGAGCAGTGCGGCCGTGGTCTCCCACAGGCCAGCCTGAATTCCATTACTACGTCCGGGTTCTGGGCAGGTGAGGGGGGCGGCGTCCTTGACGGAGAAGTAGCCGCCAGTGGTTTCGGCGAACGCGGGATCGGTGGCGAGTCGCACGATGATCCCGGCGCCGCGGCGTGGATCGCCGATCCGCAATGCGTGCAGGAGTCTTTCGAGCAATCCGGCGAACGGCAGGTCCCTGCCCAGCCCCGTGGTGTTGAAACCGGGATCACAGCAGTTCGCGGTGACGCCCGTGCCTGCCAGACGTCTGCCCAGTTCTTGGCTGAACATGATGTCCATGAGTTTTGATCGGAAGTAGAGCGTCATGGCCCGGCGCCTGCCGTAGGCGGTGGTCACCGTCAGATCGTGGGCGGGGTCGATACCTCCGGCCCACCGGGCGCCCTCGGAGGCGACGGTGACGACGCGTGCCGGCGCCGACGCGACGAGCTTGTCGCGCAGGGTGTTGGTCAGCAGCCACGGGGCGAGGTAGTTCACCGCGGTCATCTCGGAGAATCCGTCGGGGGCGATGCGCGGGGAGAACGCGTGCACGCCGGCGTTGTTGATCAACACGTCGATCCGCTCGTAGACGGA
Source organism: Mycobacterium sp. (assembly GCA_032230775.1). GTDB lineage: Bacteria > Actinomycetota > Actinomycetes > Mycobacteriales > Mycobacteriaceae > Mycobacterium. The sequence continues at coordinate 4,885 of JAVXWV010000891.1, forward strand.
GGCGATCCGTTGTCCTGCCGTTCGGACGCCGCGCAAGGACGTCAGATCGACGATGAACGAGTCGACGGGCGTGCCAGGGGCCACCTGTGCGATCTCCCGGCGTAGCTCGTCCACCTTTCTCTGGCTTCGAGCGACGATTCCGAGATGGGCGCCCGATCGGGCGAGGTCGAGCGCCGCAAGCCTGCCCAGGCCGTTGGTGGCCCCGGTGATGACAACGACCGGTCGGGTGTCCATGGCCTCTCCGTTCACGCCCATTTATGAGGTACCTCAGCAGTGTACTATCGCTGAGGTACCTCACGAAGCAGCAGGCGCCGGACCTCAACATGAGGAGTAGCCAAATGGAATACCGGAATCTCGGCGGAAGTGGCTGTGCAGTATCGGTTTTCGCGCTCGGCACGATGACCTTCGGTGACAGCACCGATGAGGTGGGCGCATGCGCTCAGCTCGACGCGTTCGCCGAAGACGGCGGAACGTTGGTGGACACCGCAGACGTCTACGTCGACGGCGCCTCGGAGACGATCATCGGACGATGGCTCGCCGACCGGCCCGCCGACATCACCGAACGAATAGTGCTGGCGACCAAAGGCCGGTTCCCGACCAGCGGGGAGCCCAACGGGGCGGGCCTGTCCCGTCGTCACCTCGACCGGGCATTGAACGCCTCACTGCGCCGCCTCGGAGTGGACACCGTCGACCTTTACCAAGTTCATTCCTGGGACCACCTCACCCCTGTCGAGGAGACCCTGTCCTTCCTCAACGACGCGATACGTTCCGGCAAGATCCGCTACTACGGGCTTTCCAACTACCTCGGCTGGCAGGTCCAGAAGGCTGTGGACACAGCGCAATTGGAGGGCCTCGCCCGCCCGGTGACGCTGCAAACGGGATACAGCCTGCTGTCCCGCGAGATCGAATGGGAGATCGTTCCCGCGTGCAAGTCCACCGGGCTCGGCATTCTGACCTACTCGCCGCTGGCTGCAGGCATCCTCACCGGCAAATACCAGCAAGACGTCACGCCGCCGGAGAACACGCGGATGGCCGACCACCCCATGGGGCCATACCTCCGCGGCAGAAATCAGGACAAGCGCACCCTGGCCGTCCTCGACGCAGCGAAGACGATCGCCGGAAACACAGGGGTCACGTTGGCCCAGGTAGCACTGTCGTGGCTGGCCGCGCGCCCGGCCGTCAGCTCGGTGATCCTCGGCGCCCGCACACTCGATCAGCTGACCGCCAACCTCCCAATCGGCCTACAGCTCAGCACCGAAGAAACCGCGTTGCTCGACGAGGTCAGCGCGCCCCGAATCGACTTCCCCTACGGTGGCGCGATCGCTCACCAGATGACCCGCCGAATCGAGGGCGGCTGGCCGACATGATCATCGGACGGATGGGTGTCGTTGTTCAGATTCCGCCCGCAGCGTCATCGATCACGTTGAGCAGTTTGTCCAGACTTGCCAGCTGCTTTCGGTCCAGTGTGCCGAAGATCTGCTGGAGCACCTCTGCGCCCGCCTCGGTGCCCGCCGCCAGCGCGGCGGCTCCGTCATCGGTGAGTGTCACGAGTTTGGCCCGACCGTCAGCTGGATCGGGCGTTCGTTCGACAAGCCCGTCGCTTGCAAGACTTTCGACGGCTTGAGTGATCGACCGCTCGGCGAAACCCAGCTCCTGGGCCAGTGCCTTCTGGCGGATCGAACCCTTTGCGTCGAGTATTTCCAGCACCTTCCAGCGGGCCAGCGACAGGCCGCTGGTGATCATGTGCTTGTCGACGACCTTCCGTACCCGATAGGCGAGAGTCAGATAGCGCAATCCCAGCCTTCCCGGCTCGGAGTCGTCGGCCACGGTCACCACACTATCTTCATGAGGTACCTCACCGGGTACACGGCAGCTATCTATGGATCCGTCGCTGCGTTCCCGTCGGGCTCGACGGGGCGACCCGCGAGCGCGGCGAAGACCCGCAGTGGATCCAGGTAGTCGCGCCACTCGGCGACCTTGCGGTCCTTGATGACGACCACGGAGATGTATCTGTTGCTGTAGGGCTGACCGGTCGCGACAACCCTTCCCTCAGAGGAGTATTCGAGCACCACCGTGGATGTTGACGGTGAGTGCTGGACACGCAGGTCATAGCAGCGGTCGAGGAAAAACGTGGAGCCGTAGCCCCGGTAGAGCTCGATGAGGTCCGCGCGGCCGACGATGTGGCGCGGGTAGTTCGGCACCGTGATGATGAAGTCGAACCCCACGTCCTGGGCCAGCATGTCGAAGAAGTGCTCACCGTCCACGTATCCCGCAAGGCCTTCCTCGATGATCCGAAAAAACGGACCCAGCGCACGGAAGTCGTCCATGTTCTCGATCACTCGATACCTCCCGGGAATAGTTGGTAGACGACAATGTTGGATTGCGCGATCACTGGTGCACTGCTTCAAACTGCTGGTCTGTACGTCGGACGAAGTCGGCGAAGTTGGTGGCCGGGACCCCGGTGACGTGCTCGACGTCGTCGGTGGGCCGCGAGTAGTGATCGGACGCGACGGTCTCGGTCGGCAACGCGAGCATATCGCGGTAGTCGGCGGGAACACCGGCGGCGATGGTTGCCTGGATCCACGCATGGGCATCTATGTCGCGCTGCTTGACCGGCTGGCCGCTGATGGTGGTGATGACAGGGCCGCGTCGCTGCGGCGCACGAACGTCTATCCGGGCACGCCTCGCTGTCCGGGTGCTTGATCGCGTCTTCGGGCGGTTGCGTGAGCGGGACGACGTGTGGTGGCGCGCAGGGACGAAATAGGTTCCTGGACAATGCAACACGCCGATACCGCGGCATGGGTCATCCATGAACTGGCGCCAATCAGCGGGGGCCAGCCGAAGCGGGCGCCACGAATGATCCAACACGTCGCCTTGTTCAATTAAAAGCGCGCGAAGCCGCCCCATGCGGAGTGGTAGGTGGCGCCCAGGCGGTCGAGGATTTCGCGGGCTGCCGCGTTGGGGTCGCCGTAGGCGGTGACCCGGGTTACGTCGACACAGTCGATGAACCGCCCCGCCCAGTTCTTGAACTCGAACCCCTCGCTGACGTGATG
>JAVXWV010000490.1:0-4847 GCA_032230775.1 Mycobacterium sp.
CCGATCAGTTGCCGTACCCGGGAGTCGGCGCCCCCACCGGAGACAAGCGTGAGTGCCGCGGCGCTGACCTGATCGTTCTCGTGGGAGGCGGTGCGCGGCGCCATGGCGTACGGCGATGAGCCGCTCATCGCCTCGCGCTCGTGCAGCAGCAGCCGCGACGCGACGTTCCATCCGTCGTCGACCTGACCAAGGACCTGATCGGCGGGGACGGCGACGTCGTCGAAGAATTCCTGGCAGAAGTCGTCGGTGCCGTCGACGTGTTTGATCTGGGTGATCGTGATCCCCGGTTGGTGCACCTTGACGATTAAGACGCTGAGCCCCTTGTGTTTTGGAACATCCCAGTCGGTGCGGGCCACACATAGCGCGTAGTCCGACTTCCACGCGTAGGTGCTCCAGATTTTGGACCCGTTGAGAACGAACACGTCGCCGCGACGGTCCGCCCGGGTCAGTGCGCCGGCAAGATCGGACCCGCCGGTCGGCTCGGAGAGGAACTGAACCCAGAGTTCGTCGCCCTTGAGCGCGGCAGGGATGAAGCGCTTCTTCTGCTCTTCGGTGCCGAACTCCAGGATTGTCGGCAAGATGATGGTGAAGGTTGGGATGTTGAACAGCCGGGGCAGCTCGTAGCCGTAGGACACGTCGATGAACGCATCCTGATATTCGGCAGGCAGTCCCCGCCCGCCGTACTCGACCGGGTAGCACAGTCCGGCGAATCCGCCATCGAAGAGTTTGCGTTGAATCGCCTTGGCGCGCACCACATGGTTGGCATCGTCGGTGGCATGTCCCAGGTACGGGTCGGCGCCGTTGAGGGGTTCCAGATTCGCCGTCACCCATTCCTTGGCGCGCGCACGGAAGGTGCCGAGATCTTCCACCAGTGCTCCGGTTGCTGCCGTCGTCGCGGTCATGGTCGTCCCTATCTGTCGGCGAGGATCGCCAGGTGGTCGCGATGCTGCATCGGATCGCCGTAGGTCTGCCGATCGACGACGACCCGACGCAGATACAGGTGCAGGTCGTGCTCCCAGGTCACCCCGATACCGCCGTGCATCTGAATGCAGTCCTGGATCAGCTCGGGGCATCGCTCGCCGACATAGGCCTTGGCGATGCGGGCAACCTCACCGGCGTCGGGAGCGCCGCTCTGGACGGCTCTGGTGGCGTCGACAGTGATGGCGTGGGCGGACTCAAGCCACAGTTTCATGTCGGCGAAGCGATGCTTGAGGGCTTGGTAGGACGCCAGCGCGCGGCCGAAAGACGAACGGTCGAACGCGTATTGAACTGTGAAATCGAAGACGCGGTCGGTCGCGCCCACCATCTCGGCGCACTGCAGCACCAGGGCGGTCTGCAGCTGTGCCTCCAGCGACTGCGCCGCGCCACCCGGGACACCGACCACCGCCGACGACGGGACCCGCACGCCGTCGAACCCGATCTCTGCGTGCCTGCGGACCAAGTCCAGCCCGTTAAGCGGGGTGATCCGCAGTCCAGGTGCCGACGATGGCACGAGGAACTGCGACAAACCCTCATGCCCAGTGGCGGTCACCAAAAACCAGTCGGCCTGCCCGCCGGTCTCCACCGGCCTCTTCACCCCGTCAAGGACGAAATCGGCGCCGTCGCGACGCGCCCGCATCGTCATCCCGTCCGCAGTGATGTCGAGGCCCGGCTCGGCGACGCACCACGCGGCGACCGACTGGCCGGAAAGCAGACCCGGCAGGACGCGCGACGCGAGTTCCTCGGAGGCCTCGCGCGACAGGGTCTGTGCGACCACGTTCGTCGCCAGCAGGGGCCCTGGGGACACCATCGCGCCCATCTCCTCGGCGACGAGAGCGAGGTCATGCAGCCCCGCCTCCGAGACGCTCCCCCCGCCGCGACGCTCGTCGACGAGCAGCGATGTCCAGCCGAGTTCGGCGCCGCGCTGCCACCACCCGCGGTCGAACCCGTCCGGGTTCTCGGCCAGCGCCCGGACCGCGGTCAACGGGACGGTTGTCTGGAGGAACTTGCGCGTGGTGTCCCGCAGCAACTCCTGATCCGGGGTCAGATCAAGATCCACAATCGCCCTCTATCACCGCACGGTCGGCTAACCAGCACGCGGAACTGCACCGCCCACGATCCCCATCTGAAAACGTCATCCTTCCAAAACTAGTATCACTAGTGTTTGAAAAACAACATGTGCATTGCAGATGGCGGTGATTAGGTCATTGCAGGCCGGGAGGAGGCATCGCAGAGTGGTACGAGACATTCGCGAGGGGCCGGTCGAGGAGTACTGGGATCGTCTGCGGGAGATGATGGGTCCCGGTGGCCTGATCACCTACTGGTACCTCGGCCGGGCGTTCAACCAGGCGGTGGATCCCGAAACCGTGCGACTTCGCCGTGACATGCGGAACAGCACAGGCGGGATCATGGCAGCGCCGTTGGCGATCGCCGCACCCGAAACCGGCGGTTGGCGCGACCGCGAGGTGATCCCCGCACCCGTCACCTATGGACTGCACATTCTTGACGACGCCCGCGACGTCGTCGAGATCCGGGTGTCCCGCAGCACGTTGCGCCGAGGCGCCAAGATGGGCTTTAGCCGGTCGCTGATCACCGATGCTGCGGACTCCTCCCGAGTCATCGCCATCACCACCGGAGTCGGCGTCACCCTCGGCGACGCACCGCAATCGTTTCAACCGGTTGACGTGCCCCCGCAGATGCCTGACACCGCCGACCTTCCCCCGCTGCACGTCGTATTCGGGGCGCGGCGAAGTTCCGATGGCTGGCGACTGCCCGCCCTGACGTCCCGCCACGCCTCAACCTCGGCGTCGCTGCACCTAGGTCCGATCCACGTTGTGTTCGAGGCCGCCGCAACGGAATTGGCCGCCGAGCTGGCACAGACTGACGCCGTCGAGGTTCGCGACTGGGACGTTCACTTCGTCAGTCCCGGCCGCGTCGGCCCGTTCCACGTGCGTACGGACGGTTGGGCGGGCCCCGAGGGGCGGGTGATGGTCCGCTTCACCCTGGTCGACGAAGGCCGCGACGATGTCGTGGTCGCTGCAGGCGCAGCGGCATTCGCGGGCGGGCGCCGCTGACGTGTCCACACCTGAACTGCGGCAACGGCGCTCGGCGGACGCCGCCGACCTACCCCGGACGTTGCTCCACGCCATCCTGGCGGCATTTTCGTCGGCTGCATCAGCTGATCGCAGCGCCTGGTGTTCAGCCATCGCCGTGTCGTACGGCCCCTGACGCCGCAGCAAGTACTTGTGTTGGCCCGAAAGCACAAGTTGCCCGCGCTGGTTGTGGACGGTGACCGCCGTGACCACGATGCCGTTATCGCCCTTCGGCTCCAGGCCGGTGATCGTGAGCGCCGAGTACAAGGTGTCCCCGGAGTGCACCTCGACCAGGAAGGTGCAGGACTGCTCAAGGAAGGTAATGAACACCTCGCCGATGAAGTGCGGGAACAAGGTGGCTCCCGGTGCGGTGAAAGCCAGCACCTGGAGGCCATGCACAACCGGCGCAACATGACCGTGCTTGCGCACCCACTCGGCGTCGTAGTGCACCGGGTGATTGTCCATAGAGACCGTCTGGAAAGCCGCGGCATGGGCATCGGTCAGGGTGCGACTGGGAGCCCGGAATACCTCGCCGATGCGCAGGTCCTCGAACGTCCTGGCCGGGACGACCAGGAACGCGCCGGGGTCGAAGTCGGTTACAGGAGTCATCACGCTCTTGCTGCTCTGCGGATGAATCTGGACACCTTCATCGTCGAACGAGTCATCGGGCTGGTCGATGTTGCTGAGCACAATGCGGCGTCCTTATCAGTGTCTGTTCTGACTACCGCGCCCGCCATTTCGCAGGCGCGTCCATGCAGTCGCACGGGGTCTCATGCCGTCTTGACCGTTTCACAGCCTTTCGTTCACAAGTCCGTTCACAACTCAGCCACGAATGTCGACCCCAAGGTTCTCGCCGGTCGGGTCATCCCTGCCATTGCGAGCACTGTCGTCAGCCTTCGTGGCGCGAAAATTCTGATGCCCGAGCGGTGCCGAAGCGGTTACGGACGTCGGGCCCGGTGCTTGCGGCTGGCCGGTAGGTGCGGAGTACCGCTAGCGGGGGGATTCATGGGCGTCAGCTATGTCGCCACGCGGCCGCCTGAACGTTAATCATAAGGGTGTTCGTTGTGATCCGGTCATCGCACTTCGCACTGCCGTGAATCACGGTTGGTGACATGCCTTTTCGAGGCACATTAACGGAGAGGACGTTTCATGCCGATCAATCGACGCACGGTCTTGGGTGGAGCGGGTCTGGCCGGCGCCGCAGCCGCGACCGGTGCAGGCGTTGACCGTCTTTTCTCCAGCGGCACTCCCGGCTATCGCACAGACAAGGTAGAGCCAATGACCGATGATGCAGCACGCTTTGGCGATCCCCGCCTACCCTCTGAGACGATCACCTCGCAATCGCACCTGTTCCATCTCAGCGCTCAGCCCCCCACCACGCTTGACGGGGGCTCGTTTCAACAGGCCGACGAAGACACTTTTCCGATACTCAAAGGCCAGGAGGCCAGCATCTTGATGCTCTCGTTGCAGCCCGGCGGTATCCGCGAGCCGCACTGGCATCCCAGCGCGTGGGAGCTCAACCTGGTCACCAGCGGAGTCGCGACGTGGGTCGTCATCGACGGGAACGGCAACCACGAGGCTTTCGACCAACATGTCGGGGACGTCGTGTTCGCGCCCCAGGGTTCCTTCCACTACTTCGAGAACCGCGGGTCGGCCGACATGAAGATAGTGATCATCCAGAACACCAGTACGCCCGAATCCAAAGACAATATCGGCATAGGTGAGTCCCTCAGCATGCTTCCGCCCCGGGGGTTGTCCGCCGTCTTCGGCGTTCCC
>JAVXWV010000493.1:0-3081 GCA_032230775.1 Mycobacterium sp.
CCTGGCAGGCCGCCCGCCGACGGGTATCGCGGCGACCAACGATGCGTTGGCGATCCTCGATGGCAGTAAGGCAACTTGAATCCTCGGCTTACTTGACTATCGGACAAGTGCGCCACCGACGAAAGAGATACCACCAAAGAGTGGTCCCAGAGGCGGACAAACTCAACAGTGGTCGAGGTCTAGATCGCACATTACCGCAGGTCAAAGCTTATTTCTCTAAGTCGGGCTGACAGGATTTGAACCTGCGACCACTTGACCCCCAGTCAAGTGCGCTACCAAACTGCGCCACAGCCCGCGGTGCTGCCGGGATCGCCGGCAGCAGGTCGAAAGCCTACCGTAGACCGCCACCTTGGCCCTAAATCGTTACCAGCCGATACAGCCCGATAGCACCGACCGCCACGATCGCGGCCCGCAGCGCGGTCGGCGATAACCGCCGTCCGTAGTGTGCGCCCAGCCAGCCGCCGATGAGTGAACCGGCCGCGATCAATCCCGCTGCCGCCCAGCTGATCCGGTCGAATGCGACGACGGTGTACGCCACCGCGGCCACGATGTTGACCAACAGAGACAGCAGATTCTTCGCGGCGTTCATCCGCTGCATGTCCTCGGGCAACAGTGCACTCATCACCGCGATCAGCATGATGCCCTGCGCGGCCGTGAAGTACCCGCCGTAGATCCCGATCAGGAAGGTGCCGAACACCAGCGCCGCCATCCGGCGTCCGCTCACATGTTCCGGGGACTGGCCCGATTTCTCAGCGCGTCTTCGCGCCCACTCCTGGATTCGTGGACCAATGACCACTAGGCCCAACGCCAGGACCAGCAGCACCGGCACGACCTTTTCGAACACCTTCTCAGGCAGATGCAGCAGCAACCACGCCCCCAGACCTGCGCCAATCAGCGACGCAGGAATCTGCCAGCGCAGCCGGTGCCATTGCCCGCGTAACTCCCGCCGATAGCCCAACGTCCCCGACACACCGCCTGCGACAAGGCCGACGGCATTCGACATCGTCGCCGTCACCGGCGGATAACCCAGCGCCACCAGAGTCGGGAATGTGATCAGCGTGCCCGAGCCGACGACCGCATTGATCGCCCCCGCCCCGACGCCCGCCAGGGCGATCAAGATCATGTGGGAGACGGGCATTTGGCTAACCCTATCGAGACTTCGCGCCCCTCTTTTCCCGCACCCGGACGTTGATCCGGATCGGGCTTCCCTCGAACCCGAATGTCTCCCGTAACCGCCGCTCAAGGAACCGCCGGTAGCCCGCCTCCAAGAACCCTGTGGTGAACAACACAAACGTCGGCGGCCGCGCGGTCGCCTGGGTGGCGAACAGAATCCGGGGCTGCTTACCGCCACGCACCGGCGGCGGATGAGCGGCCACCACTTCCTTCAAGAAGTTATTCAGCCGGCCAGTCGAGATTCGGGTGTCCCACGACTCGAGCGACGTCTCCAGCGCCGGCACCAACTTCTGCACCGCCCGGCCGGTCATCGCCGAGATGTTCACCCGCGGCGCCCACTCCAGCTGCGCCAACTCGCGATCGATCTCGCGCTCCAGCAGGTAGCGCCGGTCCTCGTCGACCAGATCCCACTTGTTAAACGCCAGCACCAGCGCTCGGCCCGCCTCGATCACCATCGATAGCACCCGCTGATCCTGCTCGGTCAACGGCTGCGACGCGTCGATCAGCACGATCGCGACCTCGGCCGCGTCGATCGCGCCGTGCGTGCGCACCGAAGCGTAGAACTCGTGTCCGCTGGCCTGTCCGACCTTGCGCCGCAGTCCCGCGGTGTCGACGAAACGCCAGATCTTGCCGTCCATTTCGATCAGCGAGTCGACGGGGTCGACGGTCGTGCCTGCAACGTCGTGCACCACCGACCGCTCATCGCCTGCGAGCCGGTTCAGCAGCGAGCTCTTGCCGACATTGGGCTTGCCTACCAACGCAACTCGCCGCGGTCCCCCACCGCCCGTCGCCATCTCCGATACCGTGGGCAGCGTCTCGATCACGTTGTCCAGCAGATCGGCCACCCCGCGGCCGTGCATCGCGCTGACCGTGTGCGGCTCCCCCAGCCCCAACGACCACAGTTCCGCTGCGTCGGCCTCAGCACGATCGGTGTCAACCTTGTTGGCCGCCAAGAACACTGGCTTACCCGACCGCTGCAACAACCGCGCCGCGGCCTCGTCGGCGGTCGTCGCCCCGACAGTCGCATCGACGACGAAGATGATCGCGTCCGCGGTGCGCATCGCCACGGACGCCTGCTCGGCAACAAGCTGCTGCAGGCCCTTGGCGTCCGGCTCCCACCCGCCGGTGTCCTGCACGACGAACCGCCGCCCCAACCACAGCGCGTCATACGACACCCGATCGCGGGTCACCCCCGGCACGTCCTGCACCACCGCCTCGCGGCGGCCAAGGATCCGATTCACCAATGTCGACTTGCCGACGTTTGGGCGTCCCACGACGGCCACCACGGGTGGCGCCGCCGCTGCTTCCTCGATCGCCTCGGCGACGTCTTCCGCTCCGAGTTCCCAGTCGCTTTCGTCGGCCCAGCTGCCCTCGTCGGTCATCGCGACACCCCGGCGCGCTCTTCGACAAGCTTCAACAAGTGCGCAATTACCTGAGCCTCGGTCATATCGCTGGTGTCGACGACCGATGCATCGTCGGCCGCCCGCAACGGCGACACCGCCCGCGTCGAATCCAGATGATCCCGACGCTTGACGTCGGCCAGCACGGCCTCGTAGTCGTCACCCAATCCGGACGCGATGTTCTGGTCGTTGCGCCGCAGCGCCCGCTCCTCGGCCGACGCGGTCAGGAAGATCTTCACGTCGGCATCGGGCAGCACCACCGTGCCGATGTCGCGGCCCTCGACCACGACGCTCCCCTGGCCCGCCGCCAGCTCGCGCTGCAATCGAACCAGCCGGGTCCGCACCGCGGGAACCGCGGACACCGCCGATACCGCGTTGGTCACTTCGTCGCCGCGGATCTCGGCCGAAACATCTTCCCCCGCAAGGTAAGAGCGATCCTCGTCAGGGTCATACCCGATGGCAAGGTCGACGTCCTCCGCCGCCGCGCCCTCTCTTCGGCCGACGCCGT
>JAVXWV010000497.1:0-4327 GCA_032230775.1 Mycobacterium sp.
GTGTGATCGACACGAATATCGTGCACACCCCCCGCTTCGATGTGCCTGCCGGAAAGCGGGCCAAGGGGGAGTCGCGTCGCGCACAGATCGAGAAGGCGTTCGCCGCGCGCCGCTACGGCCCGGAGAAGGTGGCGAAGGCGATCGTGTCGGCCGTCAAGAAGAACAAGCCGATCCGGCTTGTCACGCCGGAGGCGTACTTCGTGTATGGCGCCGCACACCTACTGCCGCAGGCGATGCGGAGCGCGGCCCGCGGCAAGGTGCTCTAGCCGTTCGACGCGATATCTTCTAGGACCGCGAACATCGTGCGGGTCGGCACCCCGGTGCCGCCCTTGCCGGTGTAGCCCCACGGACCGCCGGTGTTGTAGGCCGGGGCGGCAACGTCGATGTGCGCCCACTGCACTCCGTCGGCGACGAACTCCCGCAGGTACGTCCCTGCGACCAGCATGCCTGCGTAGCGGGAGCCGCTGACGTTGGCCAGATCGGCCACCGTCGACTTGAGGTCCTCCTTCAACTCCTCAGGCAGCGGCATCGGCCAGCCGTTCTCGCCGACGGACTGGGAGATCGAGGCGACGCGGTCCCTGAATTCGTCGCTGCCCATCACGCCAGGGGTGCGCGCGCCGAGCGCCACCGTCTGCGCGCCGGTCAGCGTCGACGTCTCGATCAGGTAGTCGGGTTTGTCCTCGCAGGCCCGCACGATCGCGTCGGCCAGGATCAGCCTGCCCTCGGCATCGGTGTTGAGCACCTCGACGGTGATGCCGCCGTACTGGGTGAGCACGTCGCCGGGCCGCTGCGCGGTGGACGACGGCATGTTCTCGGCCATCGGCACCGTCGCGATCACGTCGATCGGCAAGTGCTGCTTGGCTGCCAGCACCACCGTGGCGATCACGGCGGCCGCACCACCCATGTCGGAGGTCATGTGGTGCATGTTGGCCGCGGGCTTGATCGAGATGCCTCCGGTGTCGAACGTGATGCCCTTGCCGACCAGCGCCACCTTCTTGGCCTTCTTCGACTTGCCGCCCTTGTGCGCCAACCGGACCAGCCTCGGCGGGCGCGACGAACCCTTACCGACGCCGATCACGCCGCCGTAGCCGTCCTTGGCAAGGGCCTTGTCATCGAGCACCTCGACCTCGAGGCCCGTCGCCTCGCCCAAAGCCTTTGCACGCTTGGCGAATTCGGCCGGGTACAGGTGGCTCGGCGGGGTATTGACAAGGTCGCGTGCGGTCGCCACGGCCGTCGCGATCGCCGTCGCGCGCTCGGCGGCCGCCTTCGCCTTGGCCTTGGTGTCGGCCGCCAGCACCGTGATCTCTCGCAGGCCCGCGTCCTTGGGTGCAGTCTTGGAGCTGCGGAAGTCGGTGAACCGGTAGGCACCGAGGATCAGCCCCTCGATGGTCGCGCCAAGGTCGAGGTCCGACAGCGTGGTGATCACCGTCTCGGTGCCGTTGAGCGAGCGTGCCGCTGCGCCGGCCGCGCGGCGGATCACGTCGGCAGGCCACTCGTCGCGGTCCTTGCCAAGCCCGACGGTGAGGACGCTGGCCACCGGGAGCGACGGTGCGACGACCCGAGTGAGCTGGTCAGTGCCGCCCTTCGCGCCGAGCGCTTTCAGTGCGACGTCGATCTCGCCGACGGCCTCCGCGTCGAGGAACGGGTTGGCGACGACCGTCGCCGTCGCGTCCTCGTCCTCTCCGCTGACCACGGGGACGATCAATACGGTGTCGCCTGCGCGCTTGGGCAGCGACGAGGCGACGGTGACGGTGGGGGCCTGGTAACCGGCGTTTGCAGTGCTCACGAGGGTCCAGCCTAGCTGTCAGCGGCCACCGTGCAGATCGTAGGCCGTCACCGGATCATCGAAACCCTTGAGCGTCAACGGTTCCTGGACGACGGCGGGCCACTCGGGCAGCTCGTCGCGGACGGCCGAGGTGGCGAGGATCTGCCCGGGTTCCGCGGCGGCGACGAGCCGGGCCGCCAGGTTGACCGTATTGCCGAAATAATCGCCTCCTGTGGCGAGCACCATGCCGTAGTCGAGGCCGGCGCGGACCTGCATCTGGGCCTCGCGCGCTTTCGGGTGATCGACGAGGTCCACCGCGGCCTTGGCGAGTAGTTCCGGCGTGGAGCTCACCCACATCACCTCGTCGCCGATGAACTTCACCACGCGACCGCCGTCGGCGTGCACGACTTCGCTGACGGTGGCGTTGAACTCGTTGAGCAGGGCCGATAACTCCTGGGGTGTGAGCAGCTGTGTCAGCGCCGTGAAGCCGGACAGGTCGGCAAATCCGATGCCGCACACCACGTTCGCCGAGATGTCCCGTTGAACACCCTCGAAGTGGGCTCGGGCGCTGATCTGGTGATCGCGGTGAATGGCCTCGGTCAGCGCCATCATGCCGGGGATGAGCTCCGCGACTGCGCGGTACGCCTGCGCCGTAGTGAGCTCGTCGTGGGTGTGAGTCATCTGAATGTCGGGCTGTGCGGCACGACCGAGCGTTGCCTCGGATTCCGCGAGTCGGGCCATGGTCGCGCCAAGCACCCGCAGCCAGCCCGATGCGCCGTCATCACCCATCACCGCCCTCATCGCGACCCAGGTCGCCAGGCCGTCGACATCGGCCTGGCTCAGCGAGGGGATATCGGGTCCGGCCGCCGTCAGGCCGAGCAAAGCCCATGCGTGGGTGATGTCTTCGACTGGCACACCGAGGGTCTCGGCGGCCGTGCGCAGGCTGTATGCCGGGGGGCCCGACCATTGCAGAACGTCGCCGGCGAGGCCGAACAGCCGGCCGCGACGCTCGGCCTCGACCATCTCGTCGGCCGTAAATCCGAGCTTGTCCAGATAGTCGATCAGGCCGGCTCGTCCCCGCGCGTTGACGATTCCGGCGGCTTCCAGCGCGTCCAGGTCGACCATCAGCGGGACAGGTGCAGGTCATAGGCCGTCACTGGGTCGTCGAAGCCTTTGAGCGTCAACGGATCTAGTGCGATGGCCTGCCAGTCCGGCAGTTCATCTCGGACATCGGCCGCTGCGAGGATCTGACCCGGCGCCGCTGCCGCCACCAAGCGGGCCGCCAGGTTAACCGGGGTGCCCCAGTAGTCGCCGGCAATAGCCAGCACCGCGCCGTACCCGAGCCCTGCGCGCACCTGCAGGCCCGCCTCCCGAGCCTGCGGGTGTTCGACGAGGTCGACAGCCACCTTGACCAGGAGTTCGGGCGACGAGGTCACCCACATCACCTCGTCCCCGATGAACTTCACCACCCGTCCACCGTCGGTGTGCACCATGTCGCTGACGGTGCCACCGAATTCGACGAGAAGGTCCGATAATTCGGTCGGCGAGAGCCGTTGCGTCAGCGCGGTGAAGCCCGACAGGTCCGCAAACCCGACACCGCACGTGACGCTTTGCGATGTGCCGCGTAGCACGCCTTCGAAATGTGTACGGGCTGAGGTCAAGTGGTGACGCAGAATGGCGTCGATCATGGACCCCATGCGGGGAATGAATTCGGCGATCGCGCGGTAGGCCTCCGCCGTGGCGAGTTCATCGTTGGTGTGCAAGAGCTGGATGGAGGGCAATCCCGCGCGCACGACCGACGAGATGGCTTCGGCCAGCCGCTCGAGGGACGCTCCCGCGACCCGCAGCAGTGCCAAGGCACGGTCGTCGCCCACGAGCTGTCTGAGTTCGGCCCAGGTGGCGAGGGCATCGATGTCGACCTGGCTGAGGGCGAGCTGATCGGGGTCGGTAACGCTCAGTCCGAGAGCAACCCAGGCACCCGCGAGATCGTGGAATGGGACACCGAGTGCCTCGGCCGCCGTGCGTAGCGAATACGCCGGAGGACCCGAGCGCTGCAGCGCATCGCCTGCAAGGCCGAAGAGGCGGCCGGTACGTTCGGCCTCGACCATCTCCTCGGCGGTGAATCCCAGCCCGTCGAGGTACTTGAGCAAGCCCTCACGTTCGCGCGCGTTGGCGATTCCTGCGGCTTCCAGCGCATCGAAATCGACCACCACCCGAGTCTGCCAGCGTCAACGCCCGGATCTAGGGTGATTCGTCGTGAGCGAACCTGAGACGAGCGAAGTCCTGCACGGCCCCCTCGAGGAACGACATCGTCAACTCGGCGCGAGTTTCGCCGAGTTCTCCGGCTGGATGATGCCGGTCTCGTACGCGGGCACGGTCAGCGAACACACCGCCACCCGCAACACGGTCGGCCTGTTCGACGTCAGCCATCTCGGTAAGGCACTGGTGCGCGGACCCGGCGCGGCCGAGTACGTGAACTCGGCGCGCACCAACGACCTTCGCCGCATCGGGCCGGGCAAGGCGCAATACACGTTGTGCTGCACCGACTCTGGTGGCGTCATC
>JAVXWV010000522.1:0-3288 GCA_032230775.1 Mycobacterium sp.
GCTATGAAGCGAAGCTGTGCGTGAGCTTTGGCCTGTTTAGGAGTGCGTTACGCGCCCCGTCTACCTGTCAACCGACAGGTCAAATGACGGTGTCGCCAGTGTCACGACACGCCCGACACGCCGTGACCAGCCAAAGTTTTCTTAAGTTTGGCGGCCGCGACCAGGTCGGCCGTCAACGGCGGCGACCAACCCGATGGTGCGACCATCAAGCGTTTGACCGAAAACCATTGATATGCAGGCAATTCCGAATCGGTGTCGGCATCGACCGCAACGTTTGCGCCGTTCACGGCGTCCAGGGGACGGTCACACCAGCCCCTTACACGCTGGGCTTTTGACGCCCTAACCAGGGGGTGGGGTTAGCTTTCGTCAGATTGCGTGGGTACGGTCGTCGTCGCTGGCTGGTTTACGGATCAGTCGAGACAAAACAGGTAGTTGTGGACGAGACGGAGGAACCCGTGGCCCTTCCCCAGTTGACCGACGAACAGCGCGCGGCAGCGTTGGAGAAGGCTGCTGCCGCACGTCGAGCACGTGCCGAGCTCAAAGATCGGCTCAAGCGCGGCGGCACCAACCTCAAGCAGGTACTCAAGGATGCCGAGACCAACGAGGTCTTCGGCAAGATGAAGGTTTCTGCGCTTCTGGAGGCATTGCCGAAGGTCGGCAAGGTCAAGGCGCAGGAGATCATGACCGACCTCGAGATCGCCCCGACCCGCCGGTTGCGTGGCCTGGGCGATCGTCAGCGCAAGGCTCTGCTGGAAAAGTTCGACTTCACCAGCGACTAGTGACTGCCGGCCGGGGGGTCGGACAGCGATGTGCGCTCGCGCGATGAGCCGTGTTGTGGTGCTGTCCGGCCCCTCTGCCGTCGGGAAATCCACGGTCGTCCGCTGCCTGCGGGACCGACTTCCCGACCTGCACTTTTCGGTCTCCGTCACCACCAGGGCCCCACGGCCGGGTGAGGTGGACGGCGTCGACTACTCGTTTGTGACCGCCGAGCGCTTCCAGCAGCTGATCGACGACGGTGCGCTGCTGGAGTGGGCGGAGATCCATGGCGGTTTGCACCGCTCCGGGACGCCCGCCGCGCCGATCCGTGAAGCGACCGATGCCGGGCACCCAGTCCTGATCGAAGTCGACCTGGCGGGCGCGCGGGCCGTCAAACAGGCGATGCCCGAGGTCACCACCGTTTTTCTGGCCCCGCCCAGCTGGCAGGCGCTTGAGAGCCGGCTGTCCGGGCGCGGCACCGAAACCGTGGATGTTATGGCCCGACGATTGGCCACCGCACGCGCGGAACTGGCCGCCCAGAATGACTTCGACGTCGTGGTCGTGAACAGCGAGTTGGAGTCTGCCTGCTCGGCATTGGTATCCTTGCTGGTGGGCAAGAGTTGTTGAGGCGCCGTACACGGACGCCATCCCGCCCAAGAGCCACCTAAACCCCCAGGAGATTTTCTACGTGAGCACCCCGCACGCCGATGCGCAGCTGGCCGCTGTGGACAACGTCGACACGGCCGCCGCCGGCGCCTATGACACGCCGTTGGGCATCACCAATCCGCCCATCGACGAGTTGCTGGACCGCGCGTCGAGCAAGTACGCGCTGGTCATCTACGCCGCAAAGCGGGCGCGCCAGATCAACGACTACTACAACCAGCTGGGCGACGGCATCCTCGAGTACGTCGGCCCGCTTGTCGAGCCCGGCCTGCAGGAAAAGCCGCTGTCGATCGCTCTGCGCGAGATCCACGAAGACCTGCTCGAGCACACCGAGGGCGAGTAGCTAAGGCCTGGCGATGAGCCACTCGGGCGAAGAGCAGAGCAGCTGAGCGTGACGGACCGCAAGCGGATCATCGTCGGCGTCGCCGGTGGCATCGCCGCCTACAAGGCCGCCACCGTGGTCCGTCAGCTCACCGAGGCCGGCCACTCCGTCCGCGTCGTTCCCACCGATTCCGCGCTGCGCTTCATCGGCGCCGCCACCTTCGAGGCGCTGTCGGGAAACCCTGTGCACACCGGCGTCTTTGATGACGTCCACGAGGTGCCGCACGTCCGTATCGGCCAGGAGGCCGACCTCGTCGTCGTCGCACCCGCCACCGCTGACCTGTTAGCCCGTGCGGTCGCGGGCCGTGCCGATGACCTGCTGACCGCGACGCTGCTGACCGCGCGATGTCCTGTGCTGTTCGCGCCTGCGATGCATACCGAGATGTGGTTTCACCCGGCGACCGTCGACAATGTCGCGACGCTGCGCCGCCGCGGTGCGATCGTCCTCGAACCTGCGTCCGGCCGCCTGACGGGCGCCGACACCGGTGCAGGCCGTCTGCCCGAGGCCGAGGAGATCACCACGCTGGCCCAGCTCTTGCTGGCCCGCGGCGACGCGCTGCCCTACGACCTGGCCGGCGTCAAGGTGCTGGTGACCGCTGGTGGTACCCGCGAGCCGATCGACCCGGTGCGATTCATCGGGAACCGCAGCTCGGGTAAGCAGGGTTACGCGATGGCCCGCGTGATGGCCCAACGCGGCGCCGAAGTCACGCTCATCGCGGGCAACACCGCGGGCCTGATCGACCCGGCCGGTGTCGAGGTGGTCCACATCGGCTCTGCCGCTCAACTCAAAGACGCCGTCTCCAAGCACGCACCCGACGCGCATGTGCTGGTGATGGCTGCCGCGGTCGCCGACTTCCGGCCCACTCACTTTGTCACCAGCAAGATCAAGAAGTCCGCCGACCCGAACGCTGACACCCCCCTCATCGAGCTGACGCGCACCGACGACGTGTTGGCCGGGGCCGTACGGGGTCGCGCCGACGGCCAGCTGCCCAACATGCGAGCCATCGTTGGGTTCGCTGCGGAGACTGGCGACGCCAACGGCGACGTCCTTTTCCACGCCCGCGCGAAATTACGGCGGAAAGGCTGCGATTTGCTAGTCGTCAATGCTGTCGGCGAGAATCGGGCGTTCGAGGTGGACAACAACGACGGCTGGCTGCTGGCGTCCGACGAAACCGAAGTAGCACTGGAACACGGCTCGAAAACTCTGATGGCCAGCCGTATTGTTGACGCGATCGTGGCGTTCCTGCAGAACAGCGGCGGGTAAGTCCGAGTGAACGCGCCAGCCTGCACATAAGGGTTGCGCGTCACCGAGGCACGCGCTTGGGTGCAGCAGGACACGGAGCCGCTTAGGCGGCGACATCAGGCAGAGATATAATTCGATTAACTAAGTTTCGGAAAGGGTTCGAACCGTGAGCGATGCTCGGCTGTTTACCAGTGAGTCGGTAACCGAGGGCCACCCCGACAAGATCTGCGACGCCATCAGCGACT
>JAVXWV010000559.1:0-2609 GCA_032230775.1 Mycobacterium sp.
ACATGATTTCGCCCGCATTGCGGATGACGATCGGAACGATCGGAACCCCCGCGTCGCGGGCCAGGTGAAAGCCGCCTTTCTTGAACGCACCGACTTTCGGACTCAGCGACCGGGTGCCTTCGGGCGATATGGCGATCGAAACGCCCGCGCGCAGCCTGTCCACCGCGGGCTGCAACGCCGAGACGGCCTTTGAGGTGCTCGCCCGGTCCACGAACGCGACGTCGGCCAGGTTGAGTAGCCGTCCGAGCACGGGTATTTGCTTCACCTCGGCCTTGGCCACCACCGTGAAGCCACGTTGCACGACTCGTGAGGTGACGAGCGCGTCGATCAACGTGCTCTGATGATTGATGAAGAACACCGCGGGACGATCCGTCGTGTGTTCCTCGCCGATGACGTCGAACTGGATATTGCCGAGTTGTCCTGCGAGGCGACCGAACAGGGACGTGGCAAGGTCGACGCCGCCCCGGCTATCGTTCGTCAACACCCCGACTACCGTGCCCGCGGCAACCGCCGCGGCGAAGCCGCCGAACACGCCGGTCGTCCGAACCAACGCCATCGGATGGTATTGGCTTCGCTTGGTCTTGAACCGCACGACGTGCCACCCGCTCGCGGCGGCGTGGCGGGCGAGGTCCGACCCCGGGTTGATCGGATGCGGGAAGCCGACCGCGTCTAGAAAGGGCATGTCCTCGTTGCCGTTGGCGTAGGCGTGGCAGTTCTTCAGTGGGATTTTTTCGCGTCTGGCGAATTCAGTGACCGCTGCTTGCTTGCCTGCCCCCCACGGCGGACGTCCTGCTATGTGGCCGGTCAGCACGCCGTCCTCCGTCTCGAGCTCCGTGCACAAGACATGGTCGATACCCAATTCGCTGGCCATGGGCTGCACCTGCATGCGTGTCGCGGACGTCGCGATGACCACGGTGTGGCCCTTGTTTTGGTGGGCGCGCACCAGTCGCCATGTCCCATGGAACAGCGCACCGGCGATTTCCTGGGCGAACAGTTGTTGCCCAAGTTCCAGCAGCTCGTCGTCGGTGCGGCCCACCCAAACCCGTATTCCCTGCAGCATCAGTTCTTTGAAGGCGGGTTCGTCGAGGGGGCCACCGAGCGCGGCGCGCATTGTGCGGACAAACTCGTCGGGTCCAAGTTCGAAGTTACGAGCGCGGTGCGTGATCAGAGCGCTGGCCGAATATCCCTGGATCAGGGTTCCGTCGAAGTCGAAGAAGGCCGCGATCCTTGGGCCGCCAGGGCCGGCCTTGATTCGCTCGATGAGCTCCTCGACCGAGATCACCGGCGGTGAGGGTGTCATCTCGCTTCGCTTCCCCTTTGTGGGTGGGGCCATCGCTTCTGGGGCTGCCGGAAACCCCGACCCGGCACCGCGCGGGCATGCCTGGGTTGGGGCGGAGGCGCACGCGGTGCCGGGCGGGAAGCTTGCGGCCGTCACTCTGAGTTATCGCCATCCCACTATGAACAGTCGATCCGGTGCATGCCAAGAGTGTTTGGGGCGAGATACCTCTGCTGCGGGGTGGAGAACCGCCCGATGTGGTGACGCGTGCAGTGCAATCGGTCGGTCACACTCGCAACACAGGGGCCAGCGCTCGCGACCCCGACACCGGATTGTCACGTCCGCGCGGGACGCGCCGCGGGCCAATGCCGCCGAACAGTAGAGGGGAAGCGGATGCAAATCTCAGCCGCGGTAGTGCAAGAGGTGGGCGCGCCGTTCACCATCACCGAGGTCGACCTTCAGGACCCGGCACCCGATGAAGTGGTGGTGCAGATCGCCGGAGCCGGCATCTGCCACACAGACATCGCAGTCCAGCACGGGCACCTGCCGTTCCCGCTTCCCGGCGTCCTGGGCCACGAGGGCAGTGGAACCGTTGTAGAGGTCGGCGCCGACGTGACGACGGTCGTTCCCGGTGACCAGGTAGCGATCAGCTTCCACAGCTGCGCCGCATGCCCCCAGTGCTCGAAGGGTCAACCGGCGTACTGTCACGGTTTCCTCGAGTACAACTTCGGCGGCGTGCGCCCCGACGGATCCTCCGGGTTGGCCTCTGCCGGAACCAAATTGGGGAGCAACTTCTTCGGTCAGTCGTCGTTGGCAACCCACGCGTTGGCTCACGAACGCAACGTGGTCAAGCTGCCGCCGGGCGCCCCGGTCGAGCTGGTGGGCCCTCTTGGCTGCGGTATCCAGACCGGGGCAGGCGCGGTGATGAACTCACTCGACGTGCAGCCCGGATCGACTGTGGTCGTCGCCGGCGCTGGCGCGGTGGGGCTGTCCGCTGTTATGGCCGCCGTGGTCCGCGAGGCCGCGTCGATCATCGCGGTCGACCTGCACGAGAGCAGGCGCACGCTGGCCACCGAGCTCGGTGCCACCCACACCATCGACCCGAAGGCCGGCCCGCTGTCCGAGCAGATCCGGGAGATCGCACCGGCGGGCGCGGACTACGCCTTCGATACCACTGCGGTGACTCCCGTCGTCGAACAACTGCTGGCCTCCCTTGGGATACGGGGCATGCTGGGGTTGATCGGCGTGCCCGCCGACCCGCAGGCCGTCTTTTCGGTCGGGCTCTTCCAGCCGCCCCTTCTCGGGCTGACCATCCGGGGCATCGTCGAAGGCG
>JAVXWV010000571.1:0-3610 GCA_032230775.1 Mycobacterium sp.
CAGGATCTACCGCTAGCCAACCGGAGCCGCAGCTGGGACGGCGACGCCGCCGAGAAGCGGGTTCGCAAGTGGGCGGACGCCGAGGACGAACCGAACCATAAGTACCGCGATACCCACGTGTGGTACGACAGCGACAACAAGGACAACTTCACCGCCTACAAGCTGCTGATCGCCGACGTCATCGACGGCAAGCTCCAAGCTGTGCCGCGTGGGGTGATGGCTGCCGGGGCGATCATGGACGGCGCTCGCGGAGGCGTCGACCTGCCCAAGGACGACATCGACCGGGTGAAGAGCCACCTCGCCAAGTACTACAAGAAGATGGGCGACACCGCTCCGTGGGAGCGCTAACCTGCGACGTGCCTTGCCGGTCCGGCTGCATAGAGATGGACAAGGCCTGACGCCACCGCGAACCGCGGACCGTGCACGCCGTCGATATTGGCCCGTCCCACCGCGACCGGAATCGTGCGCAAGGATTCTCCCACCGTGCGCATTAGTTCGTCGTCGAGCGCTCCCCCGCCGGCCAGCACGAGCGCGGTCGGTGGTTGGTCAAAGGCCTTCATACATCGAGCGATGTTCGCCGCGACCGTCTCCTTCTTGATGGCCAGCCGCAGACTGCGCCATTCCTCAGCGGCCAGTCTGCTGGAAAATGGTACGAGACCGGCACTTCCGCGCGTGCACAGCCTTCCGATTGCATCCGCAGGAACCGGGCCGTCGAGAAACACCCGACGTCCGTCCTCTTCATGTGCGACGTGCGGGCTCTCCACACGCAGGGCGGGCGTCCGCTTGACTCGCTCCGCCAGTGCGCGCGGGATGCCGAGCACACGCGCGACCGCGATGGTGATCGTTTCGCCTGCGCCTGCTGCGATCACCGTGCGGTCCGCGCCAACCAGATCGATGGTGCCTCCGCCGATATCGCACACAATCGAGTCCGGCGGCAAACCGGGCGTCGTGCAGGCGCCACGCGCAGCGGCCTCCGATTCGGTGGCGATCACACGCGCCGGTCGGCCCGTCAAATCCTCAAGTGCCGCGGCCGCATCGGAGACCTGGTCAGCGGCAAGCAGGGCGACGACGGTGCCGCGCACATCGGCGACGCCGCGACGCAGCCACACCCCATCGTCGATCAACGACAAATCGGTGAAAAACGCGTCGTCTACCGCCATCCCGTGTTCTGCCGCGGGAATCGCACGGAGGCGAATCCGCACAACACTGCCGGGAGGTTCGAGCCGCAGGATGCTGTGCGCCTGGGCGGGCGGGTACCGCACGACGTCGCCGTCGACGATGCAATCGACGTAGTCGTCATCGGCTGCAGGCGCCTCGAGTGACCCAGTCCGCGGTGTCAATGCGATCGCGGGCGAGTCCGCCAATTCGCGGGTGAATTCGGCCACGTGGTGGATCTGGTCATGCCCGATCTGCAATGCGGCCGACAGCGCGATGGGGTCAGCCATCGCGCGATACGCGCGGCCTCCGGCAACGACCTCCACCGCGACCAACGCCCCTGGCTCGAGACCGCTGAGGTCGACCTCGTCGACGACGGGCACGTCGATCGGGATGCGGTTACGGATCAGGACAGCGTCGTCCTGCTCGGCGATCACTCCGGTGATATGCCAGCCGCGGCTCGCTGCCCGCGAAATCTCGCGGGCCGCCGCTTCAAAGTCGGTGGCCGAATCGACGGAAACAATTGCCGGACCGTCTAATACAGAACCGCCCAGCGCCCCAAGCGGCACATGACGACCGACGCCGGAGCCGGTTCCGCCCGGCGTGCTCGCGTCGGGGTTGCGCAGGCTACGCACCGGCGAGCGCGGCGAAGACGCGGGCAAAATGGGTGCGGTGGCCGTATCGACGGGCCGCAGGGCAGACAACACGAGTTCGTCGACGGCCACCTCGACGTCGACCTCCGATTTGTGCAACAGCGCCGCCGCTCCCGCGAGGGATTCCGGCGAGCCTTTGCGGCCTCGCGTCGGCGCCTGCGCGTGCGTAATCGGTTCGACCACACCGTCGGAGACCCGCGCAAGGACGATCTCGGTTGTGTTGTTGCCAACGTCGATGCCCGCGACGATCAACGCAGAAGACCTCGACGGGTATACACGACCGTGGCATGCCCGACGAGTTCTGCACACCGGGCGGCGCCGCGCGCCTCCAGCGACGCCCGCAACGCCTCCAATTCGTCGGCCGTGGATCGGTGCGGGCGCAGCGCCTCGTAGAGACTCATCACCTCTTCACCGTCCATTGTTGCCAATTCCGCTGCGCGCAAAAAGTTCTCGGCCAACTGCGGGTTGCCGCCATCCTCTGCGACGGCAGCCTGATGCGCCAACGTGGCCGGATCCATCCGAAGGTCAGACAACCGGAGCTTGCCGTCGACGGCCGCTTGCACGGTGAACTCGTCACTGCTCATTTCTCGACTCCCGCTCGCTCCGGTCCTCGCTCGTCCCTCGCTGCGATCCTCACTCGCGCTCGTCTTCGTCGGTCATGTCCTCGTCGCATTCACCGTGAGGGGCGGCTGACCCGGTTCGCAGATCTCACGCTCCAGCGCGACGAGGGCGACGGTACGCGCCTGGTAGCGGGCCGAGATCGACTCATCGGTGCCGCCACCCAGGATCGGGACGGGCGTCATGCCCTTGGCGTGCCTGCCCGCGTTCTTACCCAGGTCCCGGTACATCTTTGCGGTCAGCTGCGGCGCGACGCTGAAGAGTTCCAGGTTGGCCAACGGCGCCAGATCACGCCGGTGAATCAACGCGGTTCCCTTGCCTTGCAGTCCGATTCCGATTCCTGAGCCGGACAGTCGCGCGGCGGTGAGCCCGATCAACCCGACGTCGATCGTCGACCTGACCCGGACCAGGCGAGGCACACAGCCTTCCTCTTCGAGTCCGGCCTCGATCTGGCGCAGTACCTCTCCGACCGTCAGGCCGCACAGGGTGAGCCAGACGGTGCGGCCCAATGCGGGCGATAGCCCGATGCACACCTCGCGCGGGTCGTGGCCCTGCTGGGCAGGCTCCACCGCGGTTATCGAGAGGTGACCGCGGTGTCCATCTTGGTCGGCCGTCAACTCTGCGATCGTGCGCTCTTGCCGGATGTTCTCGATTTCGGCGCGCCGCTGGTCGGTGGGTGCGTATCCCGTCCCTGGTCCCGTGTAGTCGTTCGGATCGGTGATCTTCGACAGCACCCGGAAGTGCTCGTCGAAGATCGCCGACGTCTGTAGTTGGTCGCCGCGCAGGCGCTCACGGGTCAGTCGCATGATCGCGTCGGCCTCTTCGTCGAAGCCGGTCCTCTTCAAAGAGGCGATCACATCGAACACCGTCAGCTGTTTGGCCTCGATCGCGGCCGCCGCCTCCGCGACCATTTTCGGATGCCCGGGCGACAGGTCACGGGAACCGTTGGCCACCACCACTTCGTCGACTCGTTCGTCGTCGTAGTCGGCAAGGCCGAGGTCACGGTAGACCGCCTGCACTGCGCTTGCGCCGCGGCGACGCACTTCTGCGAGGCGCTCGGCCGACACGGTGCGCAGTCCTCCATCGGCTGCCCAGTCCCGTTGCAGCACAAGGAAATCGTCCATGTCGTCGGAGTTGAAGTTCGACAGCGCGAACGCGTTGTCGTAGCGCGGAATCGATCCGAA
>JAVXWV010000586.1:0-5463 GCA_032230775.1 Mycobacterium sp.
TGCGTTTGCCCGACAGCGGGTTGACCGTGCTCGCGCACGACCCTTCCGACAGCCCGTACCCCTCGATGATCGGGATACCGTAACGGGATTCGAACGCCTCGAGCAGTTCCACGCTGGCGGGCGCGGCGCCACAGACGGCGAACCGCAGGGACGAGGTATCGGGCTTCATGCTGGCGGGCAACCCGCACAGCATCGTGTAAATCGTTGGAACTGCGGAGAAATACGTCGCCCGGCTCTGTTCGACCCGGTCGAAGAACGTGTCGGCCTTGAACCGGCCTGCGATCGTCGCCCGGCCACCGGCCAAAAGCGGCGAGAGTGTGCCGACCACGATGCCGTTGACGTGGAACAGCGGCAGGATCAGCAGGCTGTGGTCGTCTTCGGTCATCTCGAAGCCGTCGATCACCGCTCCGCACATGGCATTCAGGTTCGCGTGATCGAGCATCACACCCTTCGGGCGACCGGTCGTGCCACTTGTGTAGATGAGCAGCGCCAGTGCGTTGTCGGGGTACTGCGGAGCGTGCAGAAGCCCGGGTGTGGGCTCCCCGAGGTCGAGCTCGTCGGTGGTCACAACCGGCGCACCGGCGTCCAACGCCGGAGTGGTCTCAGCGATCAGCACCTTGGCGGCTGCGTCGCCGACCTGGTAGCTCACCTCGGTCGGGGTGAGGGAGGGGTTGATCGGGGTGACTGTCGCGCCGATGCGCCACGCCGCGAACAGCGACACCACGAAACTTGCGGTGTTGGGCAACATGATGGCGACGACCTCGCCTGCCGATACGCCCCGACCGCGCAGCGATGCGGCCGCGCGCTGCACGGCGGCAAGAAACTGGGAGTTGTTCAGGTCTGTGTAGTCGTCCGCGACCGCAGGACCCGACGGGTTCTCGGTTGCGCGCAGGTCGGGCAATGCCGGCAGATTCATAGCGGATGCTCCTCAGTAAAGGTAGCCGTCTGGCTGGGTAGGACGGTAGAGATTCCGCGCGGCGGGGGCACCGTCGCGGACGAATGAAGACGGCGACAGGTGTTGTCTTCCGGAGACAACACCGCCGATTCAAATCGGCCACCAGTGGCAACGGGAAGATCTACCGTCAAAGGGTGGCGAAGCCAGATGTGGTGAACGAAGTGGACGTCAACCGTTTCGTGGCCGAGTTCGCCATGCAGATGAACGACCGCGTCGTGGAATTGTCGTCGTTCATCCGTGCCGCCCTCGAGGATGAGATTCCCGAATTGCGCGGCGATGCCCGCACCATCGAACTGCTGGGCGCCAGCGTCGAGGGCAACGTTGACACACTTCTGCACGCGCTGCGTCACGACATCGCGGTGGACCGAGTCGAGGCGCCGACGGCGGCGCTGGAGTATGCCCGCCGCCTGGCCCAACACGGCGTCCCGGTGAACGCCCTCGTCAGGGCCTATCGGCTGGGCCAGCGCCAGTTGAACGACCTCGTGTTCCAGGCCCTGCGCGAGGCCGATATCTCGGCCGCCACCCGCCTTGCCGCGCTGGAAACGATAACCACCACGCTCTTCGAGTACATCGACTGGATCTCGCAACAGGTCGTCGCCGTCTACGAGGAAGAACGCGAACGATGGTTGGAGAACCAGAACAGCATCCGCGCACTCCAGGTCCGCGAAGTGGTGGCCGGGAAGGCGAAAGTCGATGTCGACGCGACGAGTGATTCGATCCGCTATCCGTTGCGGTGGCACCATCTTGCGGTCGTGATGTGGTACTCGGACGAGGGCGCCGTCGGTGACGAACTCGCCCGGCTGCAGCGCTTCCTTCGTGAGCTTGGCCAGACCACCGACGTGGGCTCGAACCCCCTGTTCGCGGCCGCGGACCAAACAACCGGATGGGGATGGCTCCCGTACCGTTCTGCGCCGGCTGATGCGGTTGAGTCGGTCCGAGAGTTCGCCAGAAAGCGCGCCGATCCGCCGAGCGTGGCAATTGGCACGGTTGCCTGCGGAGTCGACGGATTTCGCCGGTCGTATCGCGAAGCGCAGGCGGCCAGGGCCGTCGCGGTCGCAGGCGGTGCCAACGGGGCGACTGTGGTCGCGGCATCGGACCCCGGTTTGGCGGCGGCCGCGCTGCTCGGGGGCGACCTCGCCGCGGCCAAGGTCTGGGTGTCCGACGTGCTTGGCGAGTTGTCGTCGGACACGGAGAACGACGCGCGCCTGCGCGAGACGCTTAGGGTGTTCCTTCGCTGCGGGTCGAGCTACAAACAGGCGGCCGAAGAGATTGACCTGCACTTCAACACCGTCAAGTACCGGATCGGCCGGGCGGTCGCCAGGCGGGGCAGGCCCATCGACGAAGACCGTCTCGACGTCGAGCTCGCCCTGCTGGCATGCCAGTGGTACGGGACGGCTGTCCTTCAGTCGGATGGGGTCTAGCCCCGCCAATCCGGTCATCTCGGGCCTACAACGACCGCAGCGGTTTTCGTTGTCGGAGGACAATGGCCACGACGTTGGTGCAACCTAACCTTCCACGCATGAACACCGAAGCGGTGGGCCGC
Organism: Mycobacterium sp.; assembly: GCA_032230775.1. GTDB lineage: Bacteria > Actinomycetota > Actinomycetes > Mycobacteriales > Mycobacteriaceae > Mycobacterium. The sequence goes on from JAVXWV010000586.1 coordinate 2,499, forward strand.
CAAGTTGCCGAGGTCGCGCGGGCGCTTTATGAGCGAGCCGACGAACTTGCGATCGCGCTTGCGGATGCGATCACCCGAGAGGTGAGGCTCTACAACTCCACCGCACCTGTGCCGTTCGAGTTGGTTGTCCATGGCTGCGCGACGAATCTTCGTTCGGTTCTAAGTGCGATCGCCGCGGATACCGAGTTCGACCCGGCTCCAGCTGTCGATTTGGGGATCGAACGCGCACGCGATGGCGTTCCGCTCGCCTCGGTGATGGAGGCATACCGGGTCGCGTTCCGCGCGATCTCGGACGCTGCGTTGAAAGAGGTGACGGGCCGGCCTCAGGCGAACGGCGATGTTGTTCGGCTGTTGACGACGAAAATATTTGCGGCCCAAGACATTTTTACCGCAGCCATGACCGCCGCGTACCGCGACGAGCAGAGCCGCAGGCTCGTCGGCGATGAATCCGAACGCGAGATTCTCATTGACTCGCTTCTGCACGGGCGGCTGTTCGAACAGTGGAGCATATGGGAGGCCGCCGACTGTCTCCGATTGCCCGCACACGGTCCATATGTTGTGATCGCCGCCGAATCCAGCGTCGGCACAGAGGCCCTGCCGGGAATCGAATCGAAGCTGCGCAGCATGGACGTGTTCTCCGCGTGGCAACTGTTGCCCGACTTGCACGTTGGAATTGTGTATGTGAAGGGCGACAAGCAGCTGGCGAATGTGCTGGCGCTGGTGTCGCGGATGGCAAGCAACCGTGTTGGAGTGAGTGCGCAGTTCGACGATCTGCGGGACACCGCGCAAGCGTTGCGGTACGCCAGGGTGACGCTGCGCGGACGCTCGGACCAGGGGCCGCGCGTCACGCAGTTCGACGGCTCCATTCTGTCTACGGCTGCGGTCAGCGCGCCCGAGGTGATGGTGAAGCTCGCAATGCCCATCATTGAGTGCTTCGCCGAACTCACAGCCGATGAGCGTGACGTCTTGTTCGAGACATTCAGGGTGTGGCTGGAGAACGACGGATCCCTGCGCACCGTAGGCGAATTGCTGTTCTGCCATCCCAACACCGTCCGTTATCGGCTACACCGTATCGAGCAACGAACCGGTCGATCCGTGACCCGTCCGCGGGATGTGGCTGAGCTCTCCTTGGCCTTCGAGGTTCATCGCCTTCTCATGTAGCAGGTGGAGAATCCCGATCGGGCGAGGCAGACCCCATGAGGCGTTTGTGCAATTCTGTTGTCAGGACATGAATTTGGCGAGTCAGCTCGGTGTTGGTCTTCAACTCGAGCTCCTGTGCCCCGAAATCATGATCCGCCTTCGCCTGCTGAAAAGCAGCCTGTCGGTTCTGGCCGATCATCACGAAGGTCGACAGGAAGATGGCCTCCAGTGATACCACCAAAGTCAATGTCGGCCATGGACTTTTCTCAAAGAACAACATCCACACGGCGAACAGCGCGGCGTGGAGCCACACGAAGCTCATGGATCCCGCGAATGTGGTAATCCGGTCGGCTATGCGGAGCTCAAAACTCTGATTGCGCTTGATCGCCTCCTCGACGACGGCCGGGTGGTGAGTCTGGCCGCTCTTGAGAAGCCGACGCGGAATCAGCCGGCCCAGATCTTCGCCCCAGGCAATCATCGGCGAATCAGCTTGTTGCGGCGTCGGCGTGCTGCCCGTCCAAAGCGGCCGCACCATGGCCTACCTTCCGGACGAGGAACGCCGAAGCGATCTGGCCGACACCGTGAATAAGCGCCCCGGCCGCCACCCATGACACCAGCACCACGACGGACGCGTTCCAGGAACCTGCGGCCCAGAAGCCAATCGCGATTTCGGCGATGCCGACGAGCAACAGCACCCACCACCCCTGCACTCTGCTCGCCGCAAACGACGTCGCGATGTCGAACGAACCGCGGAAGACGAAGTAAAAGCTCATCACGGCCGCCAACCCGACGAACGTGTCTGAGGGTCGGAAGAACGCGACGATACCGACGACGATGAATAGCGCAGCGAGCAACCAGTGCAGTATTCGCCAGCCCCGCGATGAGGTCACAGCACTCACCATCACTTCGTTGGCCGCGGCGGCAAAACAAAAGACACCGAAGAGCACGGCGATGGCGGCGACGGTGGTGTAGTCGAAGCGAAGGATGAGGACCGCGATGATCACCCACGCCACGCCCGTTACCAGGAGCAGCCACCAGTGTTTCGTCGTCGACGCCAATTCGTCGACAGTCTCGTGGAAAATGCCCAATGGCCTAGGGGTGGCCTGACGAGCTTCTGTAGTCATCGCAGCTCCAAATGATCGATGGTCGGCGAAAGTCAATTCTTGTCCCGATGGGAATGCCTGCCGTTGTTTGTGGATACAACGTCGTATGGAGTGCGGTGTCGCGCCGAACAATGCGACGTCTGGGAGCAAACGGGACGATTGAATGGTCAACGAAGGGGCCTGAGACGGAGCCGACATGTCCAATCTTGCGCTCAATCTTGTTGCGACCGCGGGGCGTATCCCCGATCAGAAGGCTGCCATCTCCGACGACGCCACGATGACCTACGCCGAGCTCGATGCCGCCACGTCGCGATTGGCGACATTCCTCGACCGCGAAGGTATCGGTGCGGGAGACCGGGTCGGCGTGATGCTGCCGAATATCTCCGCGGCTCCGATCGCCTACTACGGCATCTGGCGGCTGGGCGCAGTTGCGGTGCCGATGAACCCACTGATGCAAGCCCGGGAGGTTGCTTTCTACCTGTCCAACACCGGCTCCAAAGCGCTGATCGGCACCCCGGCGTTTGCGGACGCATCGACGCAAGGCGCCGACAGCGCGGGCTCGAAGGTATGGCTTGTAGACGACGCCGAGCTCGCTCGGATGACCGACGATCTGCCCGAGTTCGGCGAACCGGTCGAGCGCAGCGCGCTAGACACCGCGGTCGTACTTCATACATCTGGTACCACCGGCACGCCGAAGGGCGCAGAATTGACCCACGGAAGCC
>JAVXWV010000587.1:0-8931 GCA_032230775.1 Mycobacterium sp.
GCGCTGCTGTTCTACCCGATTCTCGGCAACTTCCGGCCGGACAAGGTGTCCTTCCTGCCGTCCATGCGGCAGTACGCAGGCAACTGGGCATCCGCGGTGTGGGCGTTCGCACCTGGCGCCGAGGCGAAGCTCAACAAGGTGACGCGCACGGCCAAGAATCAGGTCGACCAGTTCATCGACTTCGGTTACGAGCCGAAGTGGGCCGATGTCACGATGCAGCGGGTGATTTCGTGGCGGACGATGCACAGCCAGGGCCGTGGCTTGTTCTCGGTACTGCTGAAGAACCTCCCGGACATCGACACCCGCTCTGTGCGGGAGGGTGAGTTCGTCTGCAACTCGTTGATCGGGTTCAACTTCGGCGACGGTCACCTGCACGACGCGGACATGATCGCGGCCGTTCAGCGCGAGGCGGCGTTCGAGCCGGGCGAGCTCGTCGTCGTCTGGGTGGAATCGCAGGCCTGGGGAAGCAACGTCCAGCACAACCAGGTCATCGACGGGGCGCTGGGTGTGATCGAGCGCGGCACGTGGAAGGTGACCGACGCCGTCGCGGAGCAGCCGTGGTTGCCCAACGGCCCCATCCCGACCGACGTCACCTGGTCGCTGTCCGGCAAGCGGGCAGGTCACGATCACGGGGCGCTGGCGTGACGACCACCCGAAGCCGAGCGCGAGTGAGGATCGCAGCGAGACCGGGCTCGATGCGGCGAACCGCAAGCTCCCGCCCGAAGCGAGGACCGGAGCGAGCGGGAGGCGAGGAATGAGTACCGGAGTCGTCGTGGGCGCCGGGCCGAACGGCCTTGCCGCCGCGGTCGCCCTTGCGAAGGCTGGCGTCCAGGTGACCGTCCTGGAAGCCGCCGACGAGATCGGCGGTGGCACCCGCACCAGCGAGGCGATCGTCCCCGGTCTGCTGCACGACCACTGCTCGGCGATCCACCCGATGGCGGTCGGCTCGCAGTTCCTGGCGGGACTGGGGCTCGAGCGCTACGGCCTGTCGTGGCGCCTCCCCGAGATCGACTGCGTTCACCCGCTCGACGGAGGAAGCGCGGGCGTGCTGTACCGCTCGGTCGAGGCCACCGCCGACGGGATGCAAGACGGCGACGGCGCCCGCTGGCGGCGGCTGTTCAACAAGACGTCGGCCAACTTCGATGCGCTGTCCGAGGACATCATGGGTCCGCTGCTGCGGGTGCCGCACCATCCGTTGGCACTGGCCCGGTTCGGCGCACCGACCGTCTTGCCCGCGTCCACCCTCGCCCGATGGTTTCGGAGCCAGGAGACTCGGGCATTGTTCGGAGGCGTTGCGGCGCATGCTTTTCGGCCGCTGCACTACCCGATGACCTCGGCGATCGGTTTGGGCATCCTGACGGCAGGGCATCGGCACGGATGGCCCGTGGCGGCCGGCGGTACACAGTCGATCACCAACGCGCTGGCGGCACTGCTGACCGACCTCGGCGGCAAGATCGAAACGGGCACGCGGATCGAGACGTCCTCGCAGTTGCCGCCCGCCGACGTGACGATGTTCGACCTGGCGCCCGAGGCCGTCGCAGGCATCCTCGGCGACCGCCTTCCTCGCCGGATATCCCGCGCCTATCGGCGGTTCCGACAGGGACCGGGTGCCTTCAAGGTGGACTTCGCGGTGGAAGGCGGCGTCCCGTGGACCAACCCCTCAGCGCAGGCCGCGGGCACCGTTCACGTGGTCGGCAGCTATGCCGAACTGGCGGCCAACGAACGGGACATCCACGCCGGGCGCATGCCCGAACGGCCGTTCGTCCTGGTGGGTCAGCAGTACCTCGCCGACCCGCAACGGTCCGTTGGAAACATCCACCCTTTGTGGACGTACGCGCATGTGCCGAACGGATTCTCGGGCGATGCCACAGAGGCGATCATCGCCCAGATCGAGCGGTTCGCCCCCGGATTCCGTGACCGGATCGTCGGGATGACGGTCCGAACGACCACCCAAATGGCGACCTACAACCCGAATTATGTCGGCGGGGACATCATGACCGGCTCCAAGGACATTCGCCAATTGACATTCGGGCCTCGAATCACATTGTCGCCCTACAAGGTCGGCGTCCCTGGAATGTACATCTGCTCGGCGGCCACGCCGCCGGGACCCGGCGCCCACGGCATGTGCGGCGCCAACGCCGCAGAGGTCGCTCTTTCCGAACTCATCTAGAACACCTACCAAGAACGGAGTTGTCATCATGACCGACGTAATGGAATCCGCACCCCGCCAATCGAACCCACCGGCCACAGACAAACTGGCCGGGCGCGTGGCCTTCATCACCGGCGGCACCCGGGGCATCGGGGCCGCGATCGCACACAGCCTAGCCAACCAGGGTGCGACTGTCGCGGTGGGCTACAACCGTGACAGCGACAGCGCCGAACGGTTCGTCGCCGACCTGATGACGAAGACACAGCCTCACGGGGCGTCGGCGTCGGCGCACCAAGGCAATGTCGGTGCCCCCGGCGACTGCCGCCGCACGATCGATGAGGTCATCGACACACACGGGCGCCTCGACATCCTGGTCAACAATGCAGGCATCACAATGGACAAGACCATCGCCGCGATGACCGAGGACGACTGGCACAGCGTGCTGGCCGTGAACCTCTCCGGCGCGTTCTTTCTCTGCCAGGCCGCGCTGGCGCACATGGTGGAGCGTGGCAGCGGGCGGATCGTCAACGTGTCGTCCGTCGTCGGGGAGACGGGCAACATCGGCCAAGCCAACTACGCCGCGTCGAAGTCCGGGCTGTTCGGGCTGACCAAGACGCTGGCCAAGGAAGCCGCCTACCAGCTGGCCAAATCCGGCAAGAGCACCGGCAACGGAATCGGAATCACGGTCAACACCGTCACCCCCGGCCTGATCGAAACGGAGATGACCGCGGACATCCCCGAGAAGGTGATGGCGAAGCTGACCAGCCAGATCCCCGTCGGCCGCGCAGGCAGGCCGGAAGAAGTAGCACGGGTGGTTCACTTCCTTGCCGCCGACGCTTCTTCCTATATCACCGGCCAGGTGTGGAGTGTCAACGGTGGAATGGATATGTGACGTCGAACCACCGCCGCGCCGCCAACCGCTGCCGTTGGTGAAATTCCTTCGCGGGCAAGCCATCTACAGCGAAGGCGATCCGGCGAATCGACTCTTCATCATCAAGACCGGCAAGGTGAAAATCGGTCGCCGCGGCGCGGACGGCCGCGAACAACTGCTATGCATCATGGGTCCATCGGACGTGTTCGGCGCCGTATCGATGTTCGATGCGGGCGCGCGCATCGCCGACGCGACGGCGATCACCGACGTGAGCGCACTGTCGATCAACCGGATCGCGCTGCGATCGCTGCTGACCGACGGTCCCCAGGTCGCGGAGCACTTGTTGCGCGTGCTTGCCCGTCGGTTACGACGCTCGGATGACACGATCACCGGGCTGTTCGCTACCGACGGACCTGGCCGTGTCGCGATGAAGCTCCTTGAGCTCGCGCAGCAATTCGGCACGCCTGAAGGTGCCGCGCTGCGCGTCACTCTGGACTTGACCCAACAAGAGATTGCCCAGCTGATCGGGTCGTCACGGGAAACGGTCAACAAGACGTTGTCAGACTTCACCAGCCGCGGCTGGATCCGGCCGGACGGCAAGAGCATCCTCATCTGCGAGCCCGAGCGGTTAGCCCGCCGTGCCAGGTGAAGGTGCCGATTACCGCCTCCGCCGAACTTCTCGGCGTTATTGTGACGTTCGAGGACTGTGACCATCGATGGCAGGCGTCGATCCGTATGCGACACAAGGGGATCTCGTCCCTGAGACCCCCGCGGAACTGCGCAACGCGGGATTCGACGACGTCACCGAGATAGGACACGGCGGATTCGGTGTCGTGTACCGCTGCGTCCAGACGTCCCTCGACCGCACGGTGGCCGTCAAGGTGCTGAGTTCTGACCTCGACCCCGACAACGTCGACCGCTTCATGCGCGAACAGCGCGCGATGGGCCGCCTTTCGGGACACCCCCACATCGTGCAGATCCTGGAGGTCGGCACGACCGCGAGCGGCAGGCCGTTCATCGTGATGCCGTACCACGCCAAGGATTCGCTCGAGGCCGTGATCCGCAAGCACGGACCACTCGACTGGAGCGAGGCATTGAGCATCTGCGTCAAGCTCGCCGGTGCGCTTGACGCAGCTCATCAAGTCGGGACGTTGCATCGCGATGTCAAGCCTGCCAACATCCTGCTGACCGATTACGGCGAACCCCAGCTGACCGATTTCGGCATCGCCAGGATCGCAGGCGGGTTCCAGACCGCCACCGGGGTAATCACCGGTTCGCCCGCTTTCACCGCGCCCGAAGTGCTCGAGGGCGGGACGCCGACGGAGCTGTCCGACGTGTATTCCCTTGGCGCAACGCTGTTCTGCGCGCTTACCGGACATGCGGCTTACGAGCGCCGCAGCGGCGAAAAGGTCGTTGCTCAGTTTCTGCGAATCACGTCGCAGCCCATACCGGATCTGCGAGAGCACGGGCTGCCCGGCGATGTGGCCGCGATCATCGAACGGGCCATGTCCCGCGACCCTACCGATCGTCCAGCTGGCGCGGCGCAGTTCGGCAACGAGCTTCGCGAGACCCAACGCGGCAGTGGAGTCGCAGTCGATGAGATGGCCCGACCCGTGGAGCTTGGCGTGGAGCGCCGCGAATCGACCGGGGTGTGGCAGGCACCTCGGCGCGAAAACACGCTGACACCGACACCGCCGACGCCTGCGACGAAGTACCGTCCTCCTGTCGCAGCACGGACGCTGCTCGCCCGCGACCGGCTGATCGACGTGCTGCGCGCAGGCGGTCGGCGACGGCTCGTCCTCATTCACGCACCGTCCGGATTCGGTAAGAGCACGCTCGCCGCGCAGTGGCGCGAAGAACTCGTGCACGACGGCCTTGCGGTGGGTTGGCTGACCATCGACGAGGACGACAACAACGTCGTGTGGTTCCTCGTCCACCTGCTGGAGTCGATCCGGCGGGTCCGGCCTGAGCTCGCCGCGTCGTTGTGCGAGGTGCTCGAGGAGCACGGCGACGATGCGGGTCGCTATGTGCTGACCTCCCTGATCGACGAGATACACGAGAAGGACGATCGGATCGCGCTCGTGATCGACGACTGGCATCGCGTATCGGACACCGGGACCACGGCCGCCCTCGGCTTCCTGCTCGAGCATGGGTGCCACCACCTGCAGATCATCGTGACAAGCTGGTCGCGCGCGGGGCTGCCAGTGAGCAAGCTGCGCATCCACGACGAAATAGTCGAGATAGATGGCGGTTCACTGCGTTTCGACGAGTCGGAAGCACACTCGTTCTTCAACGATATCGGCGGCTTGAAGCTGTCCGGAGCCGATGTGAATGCTCTGACGACTTCGACCGACGGCTGGGCCGCCGCGTTGCAGTTGGCCACGCTGTCCCTGCGCGCGGGCGCCGACGCCGACCGTCTGATGAGCGGACTGTCCGGCGCGAACGACGTGATCGGCGAGTTCCTCGCCGAGAATGTCCTCGACGCCCTTGAACCGGAGATGGCCGACTTCATACTCGCCACGTCGATCACCGAGCGAACGTGCGGCGAGTTGGCATGCGTGCTGGCGCAGACGGCGCGCGGGAAGGCGATGCTCGAGGAAGTCGAGCGCCGTGGGTTGTTCCTCCAACAGGTAGAGGGCGATCCGGGGTGGTTTCGGTACCACCAGATGTTCGCGGAGTTCCTGCGCCGACGACTCGAACGTGACCGCCCCGACGGGATCGGGCGGCTTCACAGCTGCGCGTCTTCCTGGTTCGCCGAACATGGACACCTCAACGAGGCCGTCGACCACGCCCTGGCTGCGGGTGATCCCGAAACCGCAGTTCAATTGGTCGAAGAGGATGAGACCAGGCTGCTCGAGCAGTCCAAGATGACAACTCTGCTCGGAATCATCGACAAGTTGCCGCCCCGCGTGGTGGCGTCGCGACCACGCCTGCAACTCGACCTCGCCTGGGCACATATCCTCCTGCAGCACTCGGCACCCGCCAACGCCGCGCTGAATCGGTTCGAGGCGGCCGTGGACGGCGCGGAGCCCTCCGAGACTGTGCGGGCGGATCTACGAGCGGAAGCCGACGTCGTGCGCGGTGTTGCGGAGATACATGCCGACCGAGTCGACGGCGTGGACGCGCTTGTTGCCGAGGCGATGTCGCGCCCCGACACGCTGCATCCGCGGGTGGCGGGGGTGGCGGGAAACGTCGCGGCGTTCGCCGCGATTTACCGCTTCGAATTCGATGAGGCCCACCGGTTGCTGGAATGGGCGGCGCCCTATCAGGAAATGATGGGGCCGTTCGCCAGCGTGTACGCCTACTGCTACGGCGGTATCGCCGCGAGATATCAGCTCGACATCGAGCTCGCGCTGACGTGTTTCCGCGAGGCATATGAGCTTGGCGCCCGAGTGGGCCCACATTCACACGCCGCGCGGCTTGCAGGCGCGCTTCTCGGCCAGGTGCTGTACGAGACCGGCGAGTTCGCCGAGGCGGTGGGGCTTCTCGACGAGAGCTATCAGCTCGGGGCAGAAGGCGGTGGCGTCGACTGCCTGGTGGCCAGGTACGTCGTCGGCGCGAGAATCAAAGCGGCTCATAATGATCGCGCATCGGCGCTCGATCACCTTGCCGCAGGCATGAAGACAGCGGAAAAGTTACGGATGCCGCGTCTCGCGGCCGCCATCAACAACGAGCGGATCCGACTCGGCATCGACATGGCACCGGCCGTGGTGGATCGACTGCGGTCCTACCGCGACATCCCGCGCAACGACGGGATCGCCACGATGACAGCCGAACTCGACGAGGACTCCGGGATCCGGATCCTGCTCGCAAGCGATCTCGACGATGACCGTGAGCAAGCGTATCGGCGGGCGGGTGAGCTGCTCGCTGGAATCGACAGCGAGCGGCGACCATTGGCGGGTCTGAACGCGCGGCTGCTGCGTATCGAGACGCTCGCGGCTACCGACAGAGCCGATGAGGCGCGCGCCGAACAGAGCGACGTCGAGTCGCAGTTGGCCGGAGTCGGGCTGTCGCGCTTCCTCGCCGACGCCCGCCTTCGGTGATGGCCGACGCGAAAGTCACGGCAGTTTGGCGACGAGTTCCTCCGGGCTCACGCGCGGCCCGGTGAAGAACGGGGTCTCCTCGCGGACGTGGCGGCGCGCGTCGGTGTAGCGCAGCTTCCACATCAATTCGACGATGCGGGCAAGGTCGGGTCCCTCGAACGCCAGGATCCACTCGTAGTCGCCGAGCGCGAACGCCGGAACCGTGTTGGCCCGCACGTCGGGGTACTCGCGGCCCGCCATACCGTGCTCGACGAGCATCTTGCGCCGGTCGTCGTCGGGCAGCAGGTACCAGTCCAGCGACCGGACGAACGGATACACGCAGAGGTAGTCGCCCGGTTCCTCACCGGCGATGAACGCGGGCACGTGGCTCTTGTTGAACTCGGCGGGCCGATGCAGCGCGACGACGCTCCACACCGGGTCGCTGGCCAGCCCGAGCGCGGTGCGGCGGAAGGCCGAATAGGTGGCCTGCAGGTCCTCGACCCGTTCGGCGTGCGTCCAGATCATGAAGTCGGCGTCGGCGCGGAATCCCGCGACGTCGTAGAGACCGCGGACGACGACGCCCTTGTCCTCCTGCCGCTTGAGGAACGTCGCGGTCTCGTCGACCACTGCAGCGCGCTCGTCCCCCAATGCCTCCGGTTGCACGGAGAAGACCGAGATCATCATGTATCTCGTCATCGAATTGAGGGTGTCGTAGTCGAGCTTGGCCATGTCTTCTATCGTGCCACGCGCGCGGTGACCAGCGACGCCGCCGCCCTGGTGGCCGCGGCCACACAGGCGGGCACCCCGATGCCGTCCAGGTAGCCACCGGCGACGGCCAGCGTGGGCGGCAAACCCGCCCGCAGCTCGGCCACCAGGTCGGGATGGCCCGGTCCGTATTGGGGCATCGCGTCGATCCAGCGGTGCACATGGCAATCGACCGGCTCGACGTTGACGCCGAACACCTCGGCAAGGTCCTGCGAGGCCCACGACAGCAGATCCTCGTCACCGGCGTTGCGGGCGATATCGTCGCCGAACCGGCCGTACGACAACCGCACCAGTTCCACGTTTCCGCGACGACCCCATTTGCGGCTCGACAGGGTAATCGCCTTGGCGCGCAGATGTTTTCGCTGCTCCTCGCGTCCGCGCTGTTCTCCGCTCGCCACCAGCACCCCGGACTGCTCGGGTAGCGGGACGCCGCCCGGCAGCGCCAGCGCCACCAGCGCCGTCGACGCAACCGCGATCCGTCTCGCCGCCGCCGCGGTCCGCGGTGCCACCCCGTCGATCAGACTCGGCAGCTGCGGCGCAGGGACGGCCAGCACCGCCGCGTCGGCGAGCCAGCGCTCCCCCTCGTCATCGACCAGCTCCCATCCTCGCGGCGCACGGTTGACCTGTCCGACGGTCACCTGCGCCCATCGAATGTCGGCCCGGCGGACGAGCTCCTCGACCAGCACCGTGTATCCACCGTCGATGGCGCCGAACACCGACCCGGTGAGCGGGGGCGGGAGCGCATCACGTACCGCGTCGGTCAGGTTGCGCGCCCCTCGGTCCAGCGCCGCTGCCAGCGTCGGAGCGGCCGACCGCAGACCTATCGTGGCCGCTGACCCGGCGTACACGCCCGCCAGCAGCGGGTCCACCGAGCGGGTCACCACCTGCTCGCCGAATCGATCGCCGACCAGGTCGGCCACCGATGGGTCGGCGCCTTGCCGCCAGGAGAACGGTCGGGCGCGTTCGCCGAGCATCCACTCGATCGTGGTGTCGTCGACCAACCCGGCGAGGGCGTGCGGCTGCGTCGGGATGCCCTGCAGGGTGTCGGCGGGCAATGGGTGCAGCGTGCGCTGGCTGTAGATCAGCGGCCGCGCTCCGGTGGTGCCGATCTGCCTGTCCGCCAG
>JAVXWV010000704.1:0-6407 GCA_032230775.1 Mycobacterium sp.
TATGACGACTCGCGCAGCATCTCCATACCGGCGGTGAGCACCTTGCGAAAGGTCTCCTCCTGGCGGCGGTTGCGGGGCGATTCGGTTATCGCTACCGCTGGATCGCTGGACACATGTCCAAGTTATCTGACGAGATCGCATTCGGGCAAGTCCTAACCGGAAATCCGCACTACAATTCCCTGAATGCTGACCTAGACAGAGTCCAGTCTTGCCTCCTGCCGCAGTCTGGGGCTATCGTTCGGGGGAATGTAGTCGGACAGTTGTCCAGTAACAGAAGCGGAGAGTTGGAATGGGCCTGTTGAACGATCGCCAGAGTCAACTGCTCATCGACGGCAAGCTCGTGGCCGGCAGTGCCGGCACATTCACGTCGGTGAACCCGGCCACCGAAGAGGTGCTCGGTGTCGCGGCGGATGCGAGCACCGATGACATGGGCCGCGCGGTAGAGGCGGCCCGTCGCGCGTTCGATGACACCGATTGGTCGACGAATATCGAGTTGCGGGTGCGCTGCATCAGGCAGCTGCAGGACGCGCTCACCAAACACATAGAAGAACTGCGCGAGATCTCCATCGCCGAGGTGGGTGCGCCGGTGATGCTGACGTCGATGGCGCAACTCGAGGGCCCGATCGCCGATCTCAGTTTCTGCGCCGATACCGCGGAGTCGTACCAGTGGACGACCGATGCAGGCATCGCCTCGCCGATGGGCATCAAGACCCGCCGCACAATCGCCCGCGAGGCGGTCGGCGTGGTCGGTGCGATCACCCCGTGGAACTTCCCCCATCAGATCAACCTCGCCAAGCTCGGCCCGGCGCTGGCGGCGGGCAACACCGTCGTACTCAAGCCGGCGCCGGACACCCCGTGGTGCGCGGCAGTGCTGGGTGAGCTGATCCTCGAACACACCGACATCCCAGCGGGTGTCCTCAACATCATCACGTCGAGTGATCACGCGGTCGGCGCTCTGCTGTCGAAAGATGCACGGGTGGACATGGTTTCGTTCACCGGGTCGACGAACACCGGCCGGGCAGTGATGGCCGACGGTGCCGCGACGCTGAAGAAGGTTTTCCTTGAACTCGGCGGCAAGTCGGCGTTCCTCGTGCTCGACGATGCGGATCTCGCTGGAGCCTGCTCGATGTCAGCGTTCACAGCGTCGATGCACGCCGGACAGGGTTGTGCGATCACCACCCGGCTGGTTGTGCCCCGCGCACGCTACGACGAAGCTGTCGAGGCGGCGGCCGCCTCGATGGGATCGATCAAGCCAGGCGATCCGACGGATCCCGGCACCATCTGCGGGCCGGTGATCTCCGAGAGGCAGCGCGACCGAATTCAGGGATACCTCGATTCGGCGATCGCCGAGGGCGGCAAGTTCGCTTGCGGCGGAGGGCGTCCCGCGGATCGCGACACCGGATTTTTCATCGAGCCCACCGTGATCGCCGGACTCAACAACAATGCCAAGGTTGCGCGCGAGGAGATTTTCGGGCCGGTGCTCACGGTCATCGCCCACGACGGCGACGACGACGCCGTCCGGATCGCGAATGACTCGCCGTACGGCCTGTCCGGCACGGTGTTCTCCGCCGACGAGGAGCGCGCCGCAGGCATCGCGGCGCGGATGCGCGTGGGCACGGTGAACGTCAACGGCGGTGTCTGGTACTCGGCCGACATGCCATTCGGTGGATACAAGCAATCCGGCATCGGCCGGGAGATGGGGCTCGCGGGCTTCGAGGAATACCTCGAGACCAAAGCGATTGCCACGGCAGCGAATTAGAGAAAGCGGAGGGCTTGTGCATGGGTCTATATGGTGATCAGTTCAAGGAGAAGGTGGCGATCGTCACCGGTGCCGGAGGCGGCATCGGCCAGGCGTACGCCGAGGCACTGGCCCGCGAGGGCGCTGCCGTCGTCGTCGCCGACATCAACGTCGAGGGTGCGCAGAAGGTCGCCGACGGCATCAGGGGCGACGGCGGCAACGCGCTGGCAGTTCGGGTAGACGTGTCCGATCCTGATTCAGCCAAGGAGATGGCCGCCACGACACTGTCCGAGTTCGGCGGCATCGACTACCTGGTCAACAACGCGGCGATCTTCGGCGGCATGAAGCTGGACTTCCTCGTCTCCGTCGACTGGGACTACTACAAGAAGTTCATGAGCGTGAACATGGACGGCGCGCTGCTGTGCACCCGCGCCGTGTACCGCAAGATGGCCAAGCGCGGCGGCGGGGCGATCGTGAACCAGTCGTCGACGGCGGCGTGGCTGTACTCCAACTTCTACGGCCTGGCCAAGGTGGGCATCAACGGCCTGACTCAGCAGTTGGCCACCGAACTCGGCGGGCAGAACATCCGCGTCAACGCAATTGCGCCGGGGCCCATCGACACCGAAGCCAATCGGACCACGACTCCGCAGGAGATCGTCGACGACATCGTCAAGAGAATTCCGCTGTCGCGGATGGGCGAACCCGAGGACCTGGTCGGCATGTGTCTGTTCCTGCTGTCGGATCAGGCGAAGTGGATCACCGGCCAGATATTCAATGTCGACGGCGGACAGATCATCAGATCATGAGCGACGACCTCAAGCTCGGCTACATCGGCCTCGGCAATCAGGGCGCCCCGATGGCCAAGCGGCTGGCGGGCTGGCCCGGCGGCCTGGTGGTGTTCGATGTCCGCACCGAGGCCATGACGCCGCTGGTCGAGCTCGGTGCGTCGCTGGCCGATAGCGTGGCCGACGTCGCGCAGGCCGACGTCATCAGCGTGACGGTGCTCACCGACGCGCAGGTACGCGACGTGGTGGGCGAGATCGCCGCGCACGCCAAGCCCGGTACGGTCATTGCGATCCACTCCACGATCGAGCCCGACACGGCCGCCGAACTCGCCGATCAGCTGCGGCCCAACGGCATTCACATCGTCGATGCTCCCGTCAGCGGCGGAGCTGGCGCGGCAGACGAGGGTGAGCTGGCCGTCATGGTCGGAGCGGACGATGAGTCCTACGAGCTGGTCAAGCCTGTGTTCAAGCAGTGGGCTTCGCTGGTGGTCCGTGCCGGCGAGCCGGGGGCGGGCACCCGGATGAAGCTGGCCCGCAACATGTTGACCTACATCGGCTTCGCCGCCGCGTGCGAGGCCCAGAGGTTGGCAGAGGCGGCGGGTATAGACCTGCAGAAGCTGGGGCGGGTGGTGCGGCATAGCGACGCGCAGAGCGGCGGGCCCGGCGCGATCATGGCCCGCGACGACACCAAACCGCTAGCGCCCGACCACTTCCTCCACGACATGTTCGTGCACACCCGAGGGTTGGCCGAGAAGGACCTGCGGTTGGCGCTCGGGCTCGGCGAGGCCACCGGAGTGGAATTACCCCTGGCCGAAATAGCGTTGCGCGACCTGGCCGCCGGACTCGGTGTGCCACATACGAGTTCAGACCGCGAAGTCGGCTAGAGAGGATCCAGCATGGACGAGCTGCGCAAGAAAGGCCTCGCCAAGATGAACGAGGTCTATGGCTGGGAGATGCCGAACGTGGAAGGCGACGAGTTCTTCGCGCTGACCGCCGATCACCTCTTCGGCACCATCTGGACGCGGCCCGGCCTGACGATGCGCGACAAGCGGATCATGACCCTGACGGTGGTGACGGCACTCGGTATCCAGGATCTCGCTGAGATTCAGGCCAACGCGGCGCTGCATAACGAAGAGCTCACCGTAAGCGAACTGAAAGAAATGGCGCTCTTCCTCACGCACTACCTCGGCTTCCCGCTGGGATCCAAACTCGACGGAGCCGTCACGAAGGTGGCCAAGCAGCGTAAGAAAGCAGCGGAGAAGGGACACGGCGAAGACAAGAAGGCAAACGTCAACGCGGCCGTGAAAATGCACTCGGGAGGCACGCTCGATGATAAGTAGGTATGCCGCGCTCTCCCGCGAGCAGCTGGCGACCCTGGTGCCGGAGCTGCTGCTGATCGGCCAGTTGATCGACCGCTCCGGAATGGCCTGGTGCGTCAAACACTTCGGCCATCCGGAGATGCTGCAGATCGCGATCGAGGAGTGGATGGGGTGCAGCCCGATCTACACCAGGCGGATGCAGAAGGCGCTGCGGTATGAAGGCGACGACATCATCACGATCTTCAAGGGCCTGCAGCTCGACATCGGCGCCCCGCCGCAGTTCATGGATTTCCGCTACACCGTGCATGACCGCTGGCACGGCGAGTTCCACCTCGACCACTGCGGCGCGTTGCTCGATGTCGAGCCGATGGGCGAAGACTTCGTCCGCGGCATGTGCCACGACATCGAGGACCCGACATTCGACGCCACCGCGGTGGCCACCAATCGAAGGGCGCAGATCCGCCCGATCCATCGCCCGCCGCGCGCGCCTGCCGACCAGCACCCGCACTGCGCGTGGACCGTGATCATCGACGAGTCCTATCCGCCGGTCGACGACCATCCGGCATTGGCTGTCATTCGCCGAACCCGTGCCGCCACAACCGAACTCGACGCCATCGACCCCGACGATGAGGGCCGGGCCGACTACTCCGGAGATCTAGTGTCGGACTTCGACTTCGCCGCGTTCTCACATTCCGCGTTGGTGCGGATGGCCGACGAAGTGTGTCTGCAGATGCACCTGCTCAACCTGTCGTTCGTTCTCGCGGTGGGCAAGCGGGCGGGAACTGACACAGAACTGGCGACGAAGATCTGCACCCAACAGCTGATCGGCATCGCAGGCATCGCCGCCGAACGCATACATCGTGCACTCGATCTGCCGAGCGGGATCGAGGGTGCGATTCGTACGCTCGAGTTGCATCCGATGTTCAACCCGGACGCGTACGTGACGGCCGAGTTCGGGCCGGATACCGTCGAGGTGCGCAGGTCATCCGCACATGAGGACGGCGCATGGATCTCGTTGGTCGGCCCCGGCGAGCGCAGGCCGCTGCAGGCGTGTGTAGTCGCGATCGACCCGCATCTCGACGTGGAGGTTGCGGGGACCGACACCGAGTGGACGGCACGCGTGATCGAGACCGATACGGCGGCAAAGGAATTGCGGGAGGTGTCGGTGGTGCGCTTCAGCGGCGGTGCGACGTTTGTGTTCGAGCCGAGGATGTCGCTGCCGCTGACGGTTGTATAGCGGCGCCCACCCAGCGGCGGAAATAATCGCGTAGGGCCTCCCCCCGTCGCGGCGGTCGGCCCGGGTCGATGACGAACGACTGGATGATCCGCAGCAGGTGCTCGGCGAGTTCGTCGAGATCTGCATCGGTGAAACCGAGACCGGCCCAATCGACATCAAACTGGCGCAGCATCGAGTGGGCGAAGTCCTGCGCGACATCTGACGTCACCGATTCGGTGTGGGGGTTCGGCCGCCCAGGCGTCAGGAGCAACCCGATCTGCTTGTCATCCGGCAACCACTCAAGGGTGGTCGCGACAGCCTCCGCGACCGCGTCGGCCGGGTCGGTGATCCCTCGCAGATGTTTCGCCAACCGGTCCTGAAACCCGCTGGCCGCGTGCACGGCCGCGGCTACGAGCAGCGCATCGGTGCTGGGGAAATACCGGTAGACCGTCTGCCGTGTGACGCCAAGGGTGCGGGCGACGTCGGCGATGGAGAAGTCGGCGCCCTGCGCGTCGACGGCCTGGCCCGCCGCGTCGAGGATCCGGGCGATCGCTTCCTCGTCGGTCGCGGGGGCCGATCCCGACCAGCCGTGGGTGCGCACGAGCGAATCGTACGTCAGCCAGCCCGTCAGCCAGCCCGTCAGCCGTGGTACGAGACCTGGAGCTGCTTGACTCCGTTGAGCCACCCCGACCGAAGCCGTTGGGGCTCGGACAGTTTGGCGATGTCGGGGATCTGGTCGGCGATCTCGTTGAAGATCAGCTTGATCTCCATCCGGGCCAGGTTCGCGCCGATGCAAAAGTGCGCACCGTTGCCGCCGAAGCCCAGGTGTGGGTTGGGGTCGCGCAGGATATTGAATTGGAAGGGGGACTCGAAGACCTTTTCGTCGTAGTTGGCCGAACTGTAGAACAGGCCGGCGCGCTGACCCTCGCGGATCGTGACGCCACCGAGTTCGGTGTCCGCCAACGCAGTTCGCTGGAAGCAGTGCACGGGCGTGGCCCAGCGGACGATTTCATCGGCGGCGGTCTCCGGCCGCTCACGCTTGAACAGCTCCCACTGGTCCGCGTTCTCGAGGAACGCGTTCATGCCGTGCGTCATGGCGTTGCGGGTTGTCTCGTTCCCCGCGACCGCGAGCAGGATCACGAAGAACGCGAACTCGACGTCATCGATCGACTCGCCGTCGATATCGGCCTCGATCAGGCGGGTGACGATGTCGTCGGCAGGGCAGCGGCGACGCTCCTCGGCCATGTTGTAGGCGTAGCCCATGAGCTCGGCGTTCGCGGCGATCGGATCGTCGTCGAAGTCCGGGTCGTCGGTGTTCATGATCGCGTTCGTCCAGTGGAACAACTTCT
>JAVXWV010000706.1:0-3157 GCA_032230775.1 Mycobacterium sp.
GGTGGTCGACGATCGGCTGCGCCGTGACGTGGTGCAGCTGTCGACCGGCGCGTGGTTCGACCCGGCGGACCGCGCCGACCCGGACGCCATGTGTGTGCACGGCAATCCGAACGTGTTGACCGACGACGCAGGGACGTCTTCGCTGGCACAGGGCTGCACCGGCGCACACGTACTGGTGCAGGTGGAGAAATTCACCGGCCCGCTGCCACGGGTGCGGGCACATCAGCCTCCGATGATTGTCGACCGATGACCGAGGCACTGACCGTGGAAGAAGGCGGTCGGACAATCACGTTCACGTTCGATGACATGATGCGCTACCACGGAGTCCACTCCCCCGCCGGCGTTGCGATGGCGTTCAAGGTCATGCAACGGGCGTTCGCGACGCTTTCCCCCGACGGCCCGCCCCCACGGCGGGAGGTCGTGGTACGCACCGCGTTTCGTGGCCCGGGAGCGCGTGACGGCTTCGAGGCGGTGACTAGGGCGGTCACCGACGGCCGCTACACCGTTGACCGGTCACTGGTCAGGTCGGACCTTGGCCGCCTGCGAGAGGACTTCGTGTTCTTGGTCGATGTTGGCGGCCGCACCGCGATGCTGTTGCTGCGCGACGGCTTCGTCAGCGAAGAGTTCGTCGACCTGGCGCAGGCTGAGGACCGCACCGGTGAGCAGGAGCAGCGGCTCGACGAACTGAAAGCTCAACTGGCGCAACGCGTGATGGCAGCACCGGCCGCGGAGGTCTACGACATCGCCTGACGCCGCGAGTGTGCGGTTTTGTACGCGACACGCCGCGGCGGGCGCACGAAAACGCACACTCGCGCTTAGAAAGTCGCGAACTCTCGCAAGCTGGCCGCCAACGGGATCGGTACCCGCGCCTTGATCCTGGTGCCGTCGGCAGTGTGTTCGGTGGCATCCACCCGCCCGTCGGCATGCATCTTGCTGACGAGATCGCCGCGGTCGTACGGGATTGTCACGTCCACGATGGTGTCGGTGGGCGCGATCAGCTCGGCCATCCGTTGCTGCAGCCGGTCAAGGCCGTCGCCAGTTCGGGCCGAAACGAAAACCGCGTCGGGCAACGCGCGGCGCAGCTTCGCCAGCGCCAGATCGCCTGCGGCGTCAACCTTGTTGACCACCAACAGTTCCGGGGCGGGCTTGGCGTCCTGGTCGGTAATAACTTCGTTGACCACCTGACGGACCGCGTTGATTTGCGCCAGCGGGTTCGCGTCGGCGCCGTCGACGACGTGCACCAGCAGGTCGGCGTCGACGACCTCCTCCAACGTGGAACGGAACGCCTCCACCAGCTGGGTCGGCAGATGCCGCACGAACCCGACGGTGTCGGTGAGCACGAAGGGCCTGCCATCCTCGAATTCCCCACGGCGGGTGGTGGGTTCGAGCGTTGCGAACAACGCGTTCTCCACCAGCACGCCCGCTCCAGTCAGCGCATTGAGCAGGCTGGACTTGCCTGCGTTCGTGTAGCCGACGATCGCGATTGAAGCCACGTCGCTGGCCAGCCGACGGCTGCGCTGGGTGTCGCGAATCTTCTTCATGTCCTTGATTTCGCGGCGCAGCTTGGACATTCGTTCGCGGATGCGCCGCCGATCGGTTTCGATCTTGGTCTCACCGGGCCCGCGAGTACCCACGCCGCCGCCGCTGCCGCCGGCGCCGCCGCCCTGACGGGACATCGATTCGCCCCAGCCACGCAGCCTCGGAAGCATGTACTCCATTTGCGCGAGCGAGACCTGCGCCTTGCCCTCGCGGCTGGTGGCATGCTGGGCGAAGATGTCGAGAATCAGCGCGGTGCGGTCGATCACCTTGACCTTGACCGCCTTCTCCAACGCGTTGAGCTGCGCCGGGCTCAGTTCGCCGTCGCAGATCACGGTGTCGGCGCCGGTGGCGACCACGACCTCGCGCAGCTCCTGCGCCTTGCCAGAACCGATGTAGGTCGACGGATCCGGCTTGTCGCGGCGCTGGACGAGACCCTCGAGCACTTCGGAGCCTGCGGTCTCGGCGAGTGCGGCAAGCTCGGCCATGCTGGCCTCGGCGTCCGTGGCGCTGCCTTCGGTCCACACCCCGACCAGCACGACACGCTCAAGCCGCAATTGCCGGTATTCGACCTCGGAGACGTCGGCGAGTTCGGTCGAAAGGCCGGCGACCCTGCGCAGCGCCGCGCGGTCTTCGAGCGCCAGCTCACCCGCACTGGGGATACCGCTAACGGGAAAATTGGGAGATGTCATAAGCCCTAACAGGTTTGCACGCCACGACGGGATCGTGCACCCGAATTAACGCTGATGGGACTGCCACCATTCCTCTGACAGCTCGCCACGAGCCACCAACACCGATGGACCGCGCAGGTAGCTGCTGGCATCGGTGACCGCGACGGTGACCTCACCGCCGGGGATGCACACCCGCAGCGTGCCCGTGGTCGCGCCATCGAATGCCAGCGCCGCGACGGCCGCGGCGACTGCTCCTGTGCCACACGATCGCGTTTCGCCGACACCTCTCTCGTGTACCCGCATCGACACCGCCCCACCGTGAGGCGCGGTCAACACCTCGACATTGACCCCATCGGGGAACTGTGTGCGATCGAACGAAACCGGTGCGGCAACGTCGAGGGCCGCGAGCTCGTCGAAGGTGAGGTCGGGATCGACGCACGCCAGATGCGGGTTGCCCACGTCGATGGCCAGTCCCGCGAACGGCCGTCCGCCGACGATCGCCTCACCCTTGCCTAACTGGTGGGTCTTGCCCATCTCGACCGTGACGTCCGCAGTGGTGTCGTCCCACTGGTGCAGGACCACGGGGCGAGGCCCGGCAAGCGAGCCGACGACGAACTCGTCACGGCTCTCAAGCCCGGTTGCCAGCAGGTAGTGCGCGAACACCCGCACCCCGTTGCCGCACATCTGCGCGATAGAGCCGTCGGCGTTGCGGTAGTCCATGTACCAGTCGCCTGCCGAAACGCCCTCGGGCAGCCGGTCGAACACCTCGGCGGCCAGCGCCGCTTGTGCCTTGGTCACCCGCAGCACCCCGTCGGCGCCAAGGCCTCGGCGGCGGTCGCACAGCGCCGCCACCGCGGCCGGTGTCAGCGACAGCAGGCCTTCCGGGTCGGGCAGCAGCACGAAGTCGTTCTGTGTGCCGTGGCCCTTGGCGAACATCACCTGTTCAGGAT
>JAVXWV010000732.1:0-3906 GCA_032230775.1 Mycobacterium sp.
CGGCCAAGTGCCGAACGATGAGGATCGCCGTCTGTTCAAGCCCCTCGATAGCGATATCTCGGCCGACACCACGGTATGACTCTGCCACCCCCTAGATATACCACGTTTACATCGTCCTCCGATGGAGATGTCTGCATGGCCTTCATCCTGCAGCGGCCTGCCGCCATCCTTCCATTCGACCGCACGGATACTCAGCAAGCTGCCAGTATTCGATCTTCTGCTGGTGAATTGGCTCACATCCTGCTGGCGCTACGGTAGATTAGTTCTACTGTCTATATATCGCCGCCCGATGTACATGATCTCGGGAAGGAGTCGGATGATGTCAGTTGATTTGTCGTTGCACAGTCCGTTGCGGATGGACCACCGGCCGGCCTGTGCGCCGACGAACACCACCCACGAGGGCGGGGCCGCCGCCGGGAAGCCGTGTTTGCGTCAGAGCTGCGGGCACGACCACAGCAGTCATATCCGCAGCGAAGGCATGGAATGCAGTAAATGCGAATGCCTGGGGTTTGTCGGCTTCGCTCAGCCTGACGATTCGCGGCCCACAACTGCTGAATCAAGCCGCGGCACAACCAATGCCGAGCGGACCGCACGATTCGAACGCGATGTCATCCCGCTGCGGGCGCCACTCTTCAGGCGGGCGCTTCGCCTAACCAGCAATCGCGTCGACGCGGAGAATCTGCTGCAGGACACCATGTTGGCCGCCTACGTCGGGTTCGACTCGTTTCGGGAGGGCACCAACCTCAACGCCTGGCTACATCGGATCCTCAAGAACAAATACATCGACAGCTATCGCCAAAAGCAGCGGCAGCCGGTGGTGTACTTGCGGGCGGATATCACCGATGAGCTGCTGGCCGTCAACGTCGCGCACTCGTCGACCGGACAGCGTTCCGCGGAGGACGAAGCGCTCGATACGTTGCCCACCACCGACATCAAGATGGCCATGCAGGCCCTGCCCGAACAAACCCGCTTGGTCGTCTACTACGCTGACGTCCAAGATCTCAAATACCGGCAGATCGCCGAAATCATGCACATACCGCAGGGAACCGTGATGTCCCGGCTCCACCGCGGACGGCGGCAGCTACGCCGCCTACTCGCCGACGTTGCCGAGTACACATGCACTCCTCCGACCCGACGAGCGAGATCTATTTCATGCAACGAGGCGAAACTTGTGACGCGCCTGAGCGCGCCAACTCTGACGAGCTGAATGCCGCGCGCACACGCCTGTTGATCACCGACGCCCTCGGACATTTGTCCGCCGAGCACCGCGCCTTGATCGGTCGCTCGTACTACCGAGGCTGGACGACGGGGCAGATCGCCGACGATCTCCACATCGCGGAACGGTTCGTGAAGTCGAGGCTGCAGGTCGCCGTGCGAGCGCTACAGCGCGCACTCGAGCTGGCCGATGGCTGCCCTGGAAAAAACCGGTCCTGAGCGTAAGCACCGATTACCGCTGCCCGGGGGAATGAATTGGGGGTCAGCGGTGACGACGTGGTGTCGCTTTTGGCGCAATCATTCAAGAGAGCAGGAATCCCTGAGATAGGGCCACCGTCGTTAGCGGCGCCTGGCGGGGCGAGATGGCAAGGGTCGAGACGGACAGGAAAACATGAGCGTTCTACAAGTGGGCACGATCGAGCCGACGCTGGCCAACACACTGGCGGTGAAATACCAAGCGCTGCAGTTGCCGGACGATTCTTCTTTGGATGCCTATTTGACCGAGCACGCAGCGTCAGTCACCGCGATCGTCTCTTTCGGGCCTCCTGGTGTGGACGCAGATCTGATGGAGGCACTGCCCAACCTGGGCGCCATCGTGCATCAGGGAGCCGGCTACGACACGATCGACGTCGACACCGCTCGCAGGCTCGGCATCGGGGTGAGCAATACCCCCGACGTGCTCAACGACACGGTCGCCGACGCTGCCGTCGGCTTGATGCTGGCGACGATGCGTGGGTTGTGCGTGGCAGACCGCCAAGTGCGCGCCGGCGTGTGGCCACGCAACGGCAGCCGCTACACCTTGGGCCGAGACCTGAGCGGATCGCGGGTCGGCATCCTGGGCCTTGGTGGCATCGGCTCGGCGATCGCCACGCGGCTGGTCGGATTCGGTTGTGACATCGCCTACCACAATCGCCGCGAGGTGCCAGACTCGCCGTACCGCTACACCGCCTCCCCACTTGAGCTTGCCGCGTCCGTTGACGTGCTTGTGGTTGCTACCGTCGGCGGCCAGGACACCGAAAAGCTAGTGAGCCGTTCGGTGTTGGAGGCGCTGGGGCCGGACGGCTACCTCATCAATATCGCGCGGGGCAGTATCGTCGACCAGGACGCACTCACCGAACTGTTGGTCGAGGGCGGGGTGGCGGGCGCCGGCCTTGACGTGTTCGTGGAAGAGCCTTATGTGCCAACGGAATTGCGCGCGCTGGACGATGTGGTGCTGTCACCCCATCTCGGCGGTGCGACAGTTCGAGCACTCGCGAAGACCAGGGATCTTGTGCTGCAGAACCTCGACCAATACCTCACGCACGGGACGTTGACCACGCCGGTCGTTCCCCCGATGAGCGACCGCCGCAACGTGATTCACCGATAGGAGTTACCCATGACTGACCTTCCGGACCTTTTGTGGGAGGCCGCAGACCGATTCAACCCTGAACTGATGGAACTGGTCGGCGATCCGTTGTATTCGGCGGTCTGGGCCGATGAGAGGCTCAGCCCGCGCGATCGCAGCATCGCTACGCTGGCCGCGCTCACCGTCCTCTACCGGCCCGACGAGCTGCCTGCTCATCTGCTCCTGGGCATCAAGCACGGCCTAACCGTTGATGAAATATCGGCCTTGATCACTCACGTCTCGTTCTACGGTGGCTTCCCGGCCGCGATCTCGGCGTCCAGGATCGCCGCCGAAACACTTCTGTAGGCGATCCGGCTTTCAACCCGGTCCATCGCCTGTCATAGGTGCTAGCAGGTAGTGACAGGTTCCCGCTAGCGGGAAGGGTTGATGGGCGTCAGCACTGGCGACATGTGCTCGCCGGCCCGCAATCGTGGCAATTGCAACGTCGCAGCCGAGAACGTGATGACCACGAGGCGGGCCCAGCCCGCCTGATCGGAGAATTCAGATGACTGCCGACCCGGAAGTGATCAACGTCGGACGTTGGCCGCACGCCGAGCACCAAGCCTCCCGCCTGGACGACGAGTGGGTCAAGTGGCAGGCCGACAGAACCGATGTTGACAAGGTCCTGGCGAGGGCAGGAATGTTCCAGGGGGTCGAACCCGGCGCCGTCTCCGCACTGACGGCTGAACTGCATCCTGTCGACTTCAAAAGCGGGCACACCGTGTTCGTAGAGGGGGAGCCTGGCGACCGGCTGTACATCGTCATATCGGGGAAGGTCAAGATCGGCCGCCGTGCGCCGGACGGCCGCGAGAATCTGCTGACCATCATGGGTCCGTCGGACATGTTCGGTGAGCTCTCGATCTTCGATCCAGGGCCGCGGACATCGAGCGCGACGACCATCACCGAAGTACGCGCGGTGCCGATGGACCGCGAGACGGTGCGCGCGTGGATCGCCGATCGCCCCGAAATCGCTGAAAAGCTGTTGCGGGTTTTGGCCCGCCGGCTTCGTCGTACCAACCACGACTTGGCTGATCTGATCTTCACCGACGTCCCCGGCCGGGTGGCCAAGCAGCTGCTTCGGCTGGCACAACGGTTCGGCACGCAGGACGGTGATGTGCTGCGAGTGTCGCACGACCTGACACAGGAGGAGATCGCACAGTTGGTCGGCGCATCGCGTGAGACGGTCAATAAGGCCCTCTCCGATTTCGCCCACCGAGGCTGGATTCGCCTGGAGGGCAATAGCGTTCTGATCCGCGACTGCGAACACCTCTCGAGGCTCGCGCTGTGACAGCCGCGGACGCCTTGCC
>JAVXWV010000851.1:0-6133 GCA_032230775.1 Mycobacterium sp.
GCGCCGATGACCGCGTTCTCGCAGCTGAAGCGGTCGGACGGCACGATCGTCGATTTCGAGCCAACGGCGCAGAGACCGGCCAAGCGACCGTCGCGATGGTCGATCGCGAATTGGCCCGTCCGCTGGAAAGTTTTCGCGATCGTTTTGGTGCCGCTGGTTCTGGCTGGCGCGTTCGGTGGATTGCGCATCTACTCGAGCGCGACGCAGGCCGCGGATTTGCGACGCGCCGCCGACCGCGCGGAAATGGTGCCCGCGATCGAGAGCTACATGGCCTCGCTCGACGGCGCAATGCTGGCGAGTTCGACCGGTGGTGATACCCAGGCGGCGCTGACCAAATTCGACACCAGCAGGCAGGAACTGCAGCGACGGCTGGCCAACACCGACATCCCGCCAGATGTCAGCAAGGGTGTCAACACGATGATCGGCGCCGGTCAGGCGTTGATGGACAAGGTCACGGCGAACAGCGTCGGGCTGCGCGACCGGGTGCAGGCATACACGCCGATCCTGCTAACAGCCGAGGATGCGATCAACGGCTCGGTGCGGGTCGACGACGAACGCATCCGCGCCGAGACGCTTGGCCTGAGCCGGGCTGTCGGCGCCCGCGGCCAGATGATGATTCAGCAGTTGCTGGTGAATCTCGGCGGTGAGCTGCCGGACCCAGAACTGCGCATGTCGATGAATACGGTGGCAGGCACCGAGCCGTCGACGCTGTTCGGGATGAGCCAGGTGCTTGGCGTCGGCTCTCCCGAGGCCCAGAAGCTGCAGGAAGAGTTTGTCAAGCGGATGGCGATCATGTCCGACCCGGCTGCCGTGCTGGTCAACAACCCGGACCTGAGTGCATCCATCCAGGCCACCAACGAGATCGCGGGCAAGATCATCGCCGATACGTCCACCGCGGTGACGGGCGCGGTGGAGAAGGAAGCCGCGGCGCAGCGCACCGCCGCGATCCGGGACACTGCGATCGTCGTCGCGGCGATGCTGCTGGCGTTGCTCCTGGTCATCCTGGTGGCGCGCTCGCTGGTGCGGCCGCTGCGCCGGCTGCGCGACAGCGCATTGCGGGTGGCACACGACGACCTGGCCCGCGAGATCGACACGGTTCGCGCGGGTGCGGAGCCGGGGCCTGTCCAGCCGATCCCCGTGTACACCTCCGAAGAGGTCGGTCAGGTCGCGCACGCCGTCGACGAGCTGCACGAGCAGGCCATCCTGCTGGCCGGTGAGCAGGCGCGGTTGCAGCTGCAGGTGAGCGACATGTTCGAGACGCTGTCGCGGCGCAGCCGGTCGCTGGTCGACCAGCAGCTGTCGCTCATCGACCGCCTCGAGCGCAACGAGGAGGACCCCGATCGGCTGGAGAGCCTGTTCCGTCTGGATCACCTCGCCGCCCGCATGCGCCGCAACGGAGCCAACCTGCTGGTGCTCGCGGGCGCCAAGGTTCCTCGTGAGCAGGCCGAGCCGGTGCCGGTATCGGCGATCATCAACGCCGCCGCCTCCGAGGTGGAGGACTACACCAGGGTGGTCACCGCGACGGTGCCCGACAGCGAGATCCACGGCGCCATCGCGGGCGACCTGGTGCACCTGCTTGCCGAGCTGCTCGACAACGCGCTGCGCTATTCGCCGCCGATCTCCCAGGTCCGGGTGTCGGCGGTGCACACAGGCAACGGCGGCCTGGTCATCGAGGTCAGCGATATCGGCATCGGCATGACCGAATCCGATCTGCGGGTGGCCAACACCCGTCTGCAGTCCGGTGGCGAGGTCACCCCCTACACCGCGCGGCACATGGGTCTGTTCGTCGTCGGGCGGCTCGCCGCGCAGCACGGACTGGTGGTCCGGTTGCGCAGCACCATTGCGGGCGAACCGAATTCGGGCACCACAGCCGGTGTGTTCGTGCCGTCCGAGTTTCTCGTCGGGGGCGAGGCGCCCGACCAATTCGGCCAGCCCGACTACGGCACACCCGCCGACACCCACGCGGGCATCCACACCGCGCTGGCACTGGATGAGGACCACGACTACACCGATTACGTCGATCAACCGGGCCAGGAGTACCTCAACGGCCACTCCGATGTGCCCGTGGCGTTGTTGCCGCAGCGCAATCCCGGCGCCAGCGGAATTTCCGACATCCCGGCCTCGCTGGCACACCCCGCGGCCGAAGAGCCAGGGGATGAGTGGCCCGCCGAGGATGAGTGGCCCGCCGATTCGATGCCTGCGCAGACGGCCGAACCCGCCCCGTGGGGACAGCCGGCCGAGCCAGCGCCTTGGGCGAAGCGGATCCCACCCGCGCCCGAGACCGAGCGCGCGCCAACCGACACATCGGCGTTCTTCGCATCGCGCGCACAGGCCGCCAGCAACGGTGTGCCCGCGCAGCAGCCGGTGGCGGAGCCGCAGCCGCAGGCAACCAGGCGGCATGAGCAGCCCGCACCGGTCGAGCCCGAGCAGCCCGAGCCTTCCCGGCAGGCTTCGCAGGAGTCGTCCGAGACGGCCGGTGCCGAGGATGCGATCTATCAGCGGATGTTGTCCGAATGGCTGGTCGATCCCACTGATCTGGCCAAGAGTGACGACCTGAACTGGGAATCGGTGTGGGATCACGGCTGGTCAGCGGCCGCGGCGGCGGAGGATGCGCCGGTGACAGAGCACACCGAGGAGGGCCTGCCGGTGCGTGAGCCCGGCGCGCGTCTGGTGCCGGGTGCGGTCGATTCCGCCGCCGCCGACGGTGCGTCCAACGGTGTCCACCATTTCAACGGCGGGGCTCACAGGAGCGACGACGGCGACGACCAGGTAGCATCGGCGGCTGAGTTCGACTCCGGCGGACACCCGATTCCGCCGCGCGATCCAGACGCCGTCCGCGCAAGCATCAGCAACCACTTCGGTGGCGTGCATGCCGGACGATCACATGCCCGAGAAACCAGAGGAACCGATAAAGAATGACACCGGCGGGCAGGGGCGATGCGAACCGTGATTCAACGCAGCCGCCACGTTCGACGCAGCGTGATTCGCTCGACTGGCTGGTTTCCAAGTTCGCCCGCGAAGTGTCCGGCGTCTCCCACGCCGTCTTGGTGTCCGCCGATGGCCTGCTGATGGCCGCCAGTGAGCACATGCCGATCGAACGAGCCGACCAACTCGCCGCTGTGGCCTCCGGGCTCGCGAGCCTGTCGACAGGCGCCGCGCAGCTGTTCGACGGCGGGTACGTGCTGCAGTCCGTCGTCGAGATGGAGAACGGCTATCTGCTGCTGATGCGAGTCGGCGACGGCTCGAACCTCGCGACGTTGGCGACCCGGAACTGCGATATCGGCCAGATCGGTTACGAAATGGCCATTTTGGTGGAACGAGTGGGCGCCATGGTCCAGTCGTCGCGACGCGCCCCTCAGCACTCGTGAGTGGCCTATGGAGCATCCGGAGGGCAGTAGCGAAGCGATCGGGAGATCGGTCTGGGCACGGGACGATACGGACGAACCGCAGCTGGTTCGGCCGTACACACTGACGGCCGGCCGCACCGATTCCCGCATCAATCTGCCGCTGGAGGCCCCGGTCGAAACGCTGGCCGCCCCGCAGAAACCACCGCGCTGGCCAGGCAATGACGTGCGCGGCCAGGTTCTGACGCTGTGCACCGACAGCCCGTCGGTCGCCGAGATTGCCGCTGTCTTATCCTTGCCGCTCGGCGTGGCGCGGGTGCTGATCGGCGACCTTGTGACGCAAGGTTATATGCGGGTGCACACCACCCTGGGTGATTCCATCACCGACGACGAACGACGCGAATTGATAGGAAGGACGCTGCGTGGCCTACGAGCGCTCTGAGAGGCGGAACACCGCCTCGACGAAAATCGTCATCTCCGGCGGGTTCGGCGCCGGTAAGACGACGTTCGTGGGGGCGGTGTCCGAAATCATGCCGCTGCGTACCGAGGCGTTGGTGACCAACGCGTCGGAGGGGGTCGACGGCCTCGACGCCACCCCGATGAAGACCACCACGACCGTGGCGATGGACTTCGGCCGCATCACCCTGGGCGAGGATCTGGTGCTCTACCTGTTCGGCACGCCAGGACAGCGCCGCTTCTGGTTCATGTGGGACGACTTGGTGCGCGGTGCCATCGGCGCGATCATCCTCGTCGATGTGCGACGCTTGGCGGACAGCTTCGCCGCCGTCGACTTCTTCGAGGCGCGCAACATGCCGTTCCTGATCGCCGTCAACGAATTCGACGGCGCTCCAAAGCATCCGGCTTATGCCGTACGCAAGGCGCTGTCATTGCGTGACAACATACCGCTAATCACCGTCGACGCCCGCGATCGCCACTCGACGAAGGCCGCGCTGATCGCCATCACCGAGTACGCGCTTGACAGCCTGACGCCGCTGCGCGGCTGACCGCGTGGCAGACGACGAAACAGTCTGGGCCGAACGGGAATTCGACGGCCACGATTTCCGTGACGAGGATTTGCGGCGCCTTCGCACCGAGCGCGTCGTGTTCACAGAATGCGACTTCAGCGGCGTCGACCTGTCCGAGTCGGAGCACGTCGGCTCGGCGTTCCGCAATTGCGTGTTTCGACGTGCATCGTTGTGGCACAGCACCTTCAAGCACTGCAGCTTTCTCGGCTCGGTGTTCACCGAGTGCCGCATGCGGCCGATGAAGCTGGTCGAAGTGGATTTCACGTTGGCGGTGCTCGGCGGTGCCGACCTACGCGGCGTCGACCTGTCCGACTGCCGGATGCGCGAGGCCGGCCTGGTGGACGCCGACTTGCGCAAGGCGGTGCTTCGGCGGGCCGACCTCAGCGGTGCCAGGCTGCAGAACACCAAGATGGACGACGCCGATCTGCGTGGTGCCCGGGTGGATCCGACGCTGTGGACCTCCGCGGCACTGCGCGGTGCGAAGGTCGATATCGAGCAGGCGATGGCCTACGCGGCCGCGCACGGTCTCGACATCCACGGCGAGTAACCCGCTCGCCGAAAAACTCAGTGGCCCTTGAGGCGGATCTTCCACCGCACGAAGCTGACGTAGCCGACGCAGATCGCCCCGAGCATGGCCATGTTGAACCACCACGCTCCCGCAGTGTGTTTCCAATGCGAATCCTGGGGAGTCAGCGGGCCCGGTACGAGCCTGAGCAGATCAATCGTCGACGCGGTGCTGGCGAATCCCCACCGTGCAGGCGTGATCCACGACAACTGGTCGAGGCCGACGCGGCCGGTCACCGGAATCATGCCGCCCTGGAAAACCAGCTGCGACATGATCGCAATCACCAGCAGCGGCATGATCTGCTCGTTCGATTTGGCCAGCGCCGACAGAGCCAAGCCAGTCATCGCCGCTGCCACACAGCAGGCCGCCATGTCGGTATACAGTTCCAGGGTCCGAGGGGGTATCACCGCGCCGCTGGTCACGGCGCCAGGGCCCCACTTCTTCCCCCAGACGTTGATGCCGACGACGATCGCCGACTGCATCAACGCGAACCCGGCGAAGACGAAAACCTTGGCCAAGATGTACGCGGACGTGGACAGCCCGACCGCTTGCTCGCGCAGGAAGATCGCCCGCTCCCCGATCAGCGCACGGATCGTAAGCGCTGTGCCCATGAAGATGGCGCCGACATTGAGCAGCACGAGGATCTGCCCCGGCTCGTTGGGCGCCTCGCCACCCTTTATCGCAGGCACTGGGACACCGAACCCGACATCTCCTGGCACCGACAGCGACAGCACACCCATGATGAACGGAAGAAACGCCAGGAAAATGAAATAACCGCGATCGGACACGATCAGGCGCATCTGGCGGCGAGCGATTGTCGAGAATTGCCTTGGCAGGCTGGTTTTCGTCGGCTTGCCAAGGTCTGTGGGTTTGGCCGCGGGCGGTGGTGGTGGCGGCGGCCCGTGCTGGGCGAGGAATCTCCGGTGGGCCGCGTCCGGGTCGCCCGCGACGGTGCTGAAGATGTCGGCCCAGTTCGTGGTGCCCATCGACGTACCGATCTGGTTGGGCGGCCCGTAGAACGCAGTCTTGCCGCCCGGCGCCAGCAGCAGCACCTGATCGCACACGTCGAGATACGTCAGCGAGTGTGTGACCACCAGCACCACGCGGCCCGCGTCGGCCAGCTGGCGCAGCATCGTCATCACCTGCCGGTCCAGCGCGGGGTCCAGGCCGGACGTCGGCTCGTCGAGGATCAGCAGCGA
>JAVXWV010000868.1:0-10627 GCA_032230775.1 Mycobacterium sp.
CCGCCAGGCGCGCAGCGTCGAGGAGAAGCTCGAATGGGTCGCTGCGGGTGAGGGTTTCAGCGTCGTGCCGCAGTCGGTGGCCATGTACTACCAGCGCGCCGACATCACATGGATGGTGTTGACGGACGTCGCACCCAACGAGGTGCGGCTGGCGTGGCCAACCGCGCAGCACGGGCGGCTGATCGAGGACTACTTAGACGCCGCCCGTAGCACGGTCACGGACTAGGGGGGTACCGCAAGCCTTGAGAACGCGGACGCGCCGCCCTGACCAGCCCGTGCTGCCCGCAACGCTGCGCGAGCTGGTCATCCTGCGCACCGCCCATTTCATGGACTGCGGCTACCCGTTTTCCTCGCGGACCTCGTCAACGACGGTTAGCGAGACTCGGGGCGCCTGCCGTCAATTGCGTCCGATCACCTGACAGTTGGTCTTGCACAACAACAGCGTTCCCGGCGGAAGCGGGTGCAGAGCGTCATACGGCGGCGGGGCGGTCGAATCCGGCGGCGCCGCGGGAGCTGGCGGAGGTGCCGCAGGAGCTGGCGGAGGTGCCGCAGGTGCTGGCGGCGTTGCGACGGGCGCAGGCGCCGGCGGAGGCGCGGCAGGTACGGGCGATAGCCGGGGTGCGGCAGGCGCAGGCGGTGTCGCGGCGGGAGCGGGTCTTGCCGCGATTTGAGCGGCGGTGTACGTCGCCGCCTGGTCGACCATTCCCGAGTCCTCGTACTGCGTGTGTGCGTTGAAGTCCCGTCCCTGCGAGCAAACGAAATCATCGGGGACACATAGGTCGATGGTCTTGCCCGCGTACGTCGGACCGACCGTGACGTCAGGTTGACCAATCGCATGCATGAAGCGATGGTTGGGCGTTCCGAACAAGGCGACCGCGGCGACGTGGTCTGCGATGTCGGGCGGCATCGGGTTCGGTACGCCCTCAGGCGCTCCATCCGGAATCACATTCGCGGTGACGAAGCCCATCACGGCGGCGCCTTGGGAAAACCCGCCGAGCACCATGTTGGTGTTGGGGCAATTTCTCGCCGTCGCCTCGACATGGGCGCTTGCGTCCTGAACGCCGGAAATCGCGGTGGGGAAGTCGGTGGTGGCAGGGTAGTCGACTGGATAGACCCCCATCGACCGTGTGCCCATCCGCGAGCGCAGCGAGTCCACGAATGCCTGTCCTGTCGGACCAACACCGGGGTCTTCAGTGGTGCCGCGCGCGAACACCACCTCGACGTCGGGGCAGGGCTGTGCGGACGCGGACGGAACGGGTGCGGTCAGCGGCGCCGAACCCGCCGCTGCCACAACTCCAACAAAAACAACGATGCTGCGGCCCTTCACCGCGCAATGCTTTCATACGGCGACGACAGCGGCCAATCGAAAAGCCAACGGCCAGTGAACGGCCCGTGAACCCGGGCTATCAGATGTAGTAGGTCTCTTTGCCGGTCGGGTATCCGCCGCCGTCGGTGGCGATATGAACGTGGTCGAAGTGATTGGCCGTCTCGTTGCCGTAGTCCGCCGTCCAACTCGGCGCTCCGATGCCCGGGTAGAAGCCCTGCCGCCAGATCACGTGGATCACTCCCCATCGTTTCGCATTCGCCAATGCCAATCCGGCGATTTGGTTGCCGAGCTCGATGCCCTCAGGGGAGTGATAGTTCGGGATCATCACGTCGATTGCCAACCCGTTGGGATGCCATTTCAACGCATCCTGCCGGTACCCGCCGATGGTGGTGATCTCGGGAAACATCACGCTGATCGCGCGGGCCGTGCGGATGGTGTGTACCTGCAATCCGTTCTCCGGCGCGACGCCGGCAGGCAGCGTGAACTGGAAGTCCGGGGCGGCGACAGGCGCGCTTGCCGCCAACAATTCCGCCTCCGTGGGAGTGGCGACGTTCGGTGCGCTGGCGGGCGCAGATCCCTTGCTTGTCGGGCCGGCCGCCGGGGTTTCATCGCTGGACCGATGCTCGGCGCTTTGGGCGTAGACCATAGCGGCAGAGACGACGACCGACGCCGCGAGCGCCAGCCAGCGGCCCCGGCCGTTGGTTAACAGGTTTATGCCCACGAGCAGCACTTTACTGTCGTGTCCGACCCGGTTTGGCCATGTCCGCTAACTTTTGGGCATCGACTGCAGCGGAGCGCGTAGTACTACTCATCCGGCGTGGCCCTCGGCCCGGCATTCTGAACGCATGACGCTCACCAACTCCATGTCCGATGCGGGCGAGGTCGCCGCACAAACTCCGCCAGGCCGCGACCGCGCCGTCGATGTCGCGCGACTCGCCGCGCTGGTGGTCGTCATGTTCGGACACTGCGCTTTGCTGCTCGCCACGATCGACGCCAGCGGTCTGCGCATCGGCAACCTGCTCGGCGAGCTGCCCGCGATCGCCCCGATCACGTGGGTCGTTCAGGTCATGCCGCTGTTCTTTCTCGCCGGCGGCGCCGCAGGGGCGTACGGATGGCGCGGGGGCACGCCGTGGGGCACATGGTTGTTCACCCGGACGCAGCGACTGTGCAGGCCCGTGTTCTGGTACCTCGCCGCGTGGACGGTCGGTCTCCTCGTCGCGCGCATGACACTCGGAGCGGCCTCCGCCGCGGGACTTGGACGGGAGTGCGTCGCACTCCTGTGGTTTCTCGGCGTGTACCTCGTTGTGCTCGCCTTCGTTCCGGCGCTGACGCGGCTATCGACTGGGCGTGCGGTCGCAGTAGTTGTCGCCTCGCTCCTCGCGGCGGCGGCGGTGGTTGATGGGATCCGGATCGCCGCAGACACGAACACTGCCGGCCTCGCCAACTACGTCATAGTCTGGCTGATCCCCATCGTGATCGGCGTGGCGTATGCACGCCGGCTTATCGGCCCACGTGCCGCGATCGCCATCGCCGCGTCAGCGTTGACCGCGCAGATCGTGCTCGCCATTGCCGGACCGTACGACGTCTCGCTGGTCGTCACCGGAACCGAGCGGATGTCCAACGTCTCACCGCCCACGCTCTTGCTCGCGCTGCACTGCATCTGGATGTCGTTCGCCTTCGTCGCTGCCGCGGGCGCGATCCGGCGGTGGGCCGCACGGCCGCGTGTATGGCACGTCGTCGCGGTGGGTAACGGGGGAGCGATGACGCTCTATCTCTGGCACATTCCCGCGATCGCGGTCGCCACGTTCTCCCTCCACGCCATCGGTCTCGACGCCTACGACGTTGACGCGCCGTGGTTTTGGGGCATCCTCGCGCTACGGGCGCTCGTGTTCGCCGTCGTCATGGCCATCGCTTTCCGACTGCTCGCACCGCTCGAGCATCGCCCGTTGCCATGGTGGGACACGCCGATCCGGGCCGAAGGCGCCAGGTCGACCGCTGCCGGCGCGCTGGTGTGTGTCGCAGGTGTCGCGCTGTTGCTCCTGGCCAAGGACGGGCTGAGCGGCTACACCGGGTGGACGGCGCTTGGATGCTTTCTGGCTGCGGCGGCAGCCGCGCGGTTAAGCCTCTCGGACAAGGGCTGACGTTCTACGCTGCCAACCATGTCCATCGACAGTGCCGCGCTCGCCGCGGGCAGCATCCGCCTTGCTTCGGGCATCTCGTTTCTCGTCGACCCCCTACGAGCGAACCGGTTTTGGGGTGATCCGGACGAGCCGGCGCCGACGGCGCGACTGCTGCTGCGCTCGATGGGCTACCGCGACGCACTGATCGGCGGGCTCCTCGTGTCCGCTGCCCTGCGGGGCCAGGACACCCGCGGCTGGTTCCTCGCGTCCGGCGGGGCCGACGCGGCCGACCTGCTCGGTGGAATGAGCGTCCACCACGAGATGAAGCGCTCGCAACAGATCATCGGCCTGGGCGGCGCCGTCGTCGGCATCGGCGTAGGGCTCTGGGGCGCCACCCGGCGACGGGAACGGACACGGCCATCCGCAACCGGCTGACACACTGACGCAATGACATCGAACGACGTTTACGAACGGCTGGGTGTGCTTGAGCAGCTCGTCCAACACCTCTACGCGAAGACGGGGGTGCCGATGCCGGATATGCAGACACTCGCCCGATCCCAGGTGTCGGCGCACGTGCAGCAGCTGCTCGCCTCGGGCGACAAGATGGGCGCGATCAAGGCCTACCGGGATGAGGCCAACGTCGATCTGCCAACCGCGAGCCGGTTCATCGAGTCGCTCTGACGCTTTCGGAGATCACCATTCGGTGATACCTGAGTACATCAGCCCATCCGGATCGCACTTCTGCCGGATGGCCTTTAGCCGCGCCAGATTACCGCCGAAATAGCGAGCGGCGGCGGTGTTCGGCTCGAGGTAGTTGACGTAGCCGCCCACCGAATTCGCTTGCACCGCTTGGTGTGCACCAGCCATCCACTGGTTCGCGGATTCAACGGTCGCGGGCGACGGCGTCTCGACATACCACTGGACGCACGCCGCCTGATGCCGCCACGGAAACGCGGTGTCGCCCGAATCGACGTCGCTCACGGCTCCCGACAGCGACTCGATCACCGTCGTCGATGCGCCCGCCGCCTGCGGCCATGCCGACGTCGCGGCGACAATCGATTCCGCGGCGTCGGGCGTCATGTCACCCACGACGTCCGACCCCGCCACGAACGCACGCGGCTTCGTTGCGTCGTCGCCGCCCTCGAAGTAGTGGATGAAGTCCATCCGGTTAAGCGTTCGGCTCGAATTGCTCACGGGCTGCACGCCGATGGCGGAGCACAGATCACCGGCTCGACTCGGCCCGTCGCCAGGCGTGGTCGCCAACACGATGATGCATCCCGCGGAGCCCGGCCCCACCGTGATGTTCACCATGCCCCAGATCGCTCGGTCCGCGCCGCGCAGCCACTCATACCAACCGAGGATTGCGTGTTCGGTCTCCCCATCGGGGAACACGAGGGTGACCACGTCCCTGTCTGTGATCGGAAACGTTCGGAACGTGAACGACGTGACCACACCGAAATTGCCGCCGCCACCACCCCGCAGTGCCCAAAACAGATCGGCATGGTCATCCGGTGACGCGGTGATGAGTTCACCGCTGGGCAACACGATCGAAGCAGACACCAGCGCGTCGCACGTCAGGCCCGACCGCCGGGCATCGGCGCCCAACCCGCCACCCAACGTCAAACCGGCGGTGCCGACCGTCGGGCAGCTGCCGCTGGGTATCGATCGTCCATCTGAGACGAGTGCGGTCTGTACCGAATCCAGCTCTGCCGCGGCCGGAACCGTCGCGAGCCCGCTTGCGTCGTCGTAGTTGATGTCGCCAGGCAGCTGCCGCAGGTCGATGACCATGGCGCTGTTTGCCGCCGAAGCGCCGATGTACGAGTGGCCGCCACTACGCGCAGCGATCTTGATGTTGCCTTTCGCGGCGAACTCCACGGCCTTGCGCACGTCGTCGGTCGATTTCACGGTGACAACCGCCGCGGGTGTCGAGTCGCCGAATCGAGAGTTGAAGACGTCCTTCGCCGCGCGGTACTCGGCGCTCGACGGCAGGATGACTCGGCCATCGATCGCGTCATCGAGGGCGCCCCAGTCCTGGGGACTAGACGCGGCGGCTGTGGGTGGCGGGCCGGATGTCGGGGTTGGGTTCTGCGGGTCTGGGGACGGGGTTGGGCTGCAGGAGCCCAGCAGCGCGCCGGCAGCCGCTCCGAGTCCGCCACGAACGAATGCCTGACGTGAGATCGCCCGCGCCATGGCCGGATAGTAGTGCCGCGCTAGAGCCGACTGGCGGCAAACCCCGCGGCCTGGTTGACCATCCCCGTCTGGACATACGCAACGTGTGCACCCATATCCACGCCGTTGGAACAAATGGGATCGTTTGGCACACACAGATCAATCGTCTTGGCTGCGTAGAGCGGTCCCATCGTGGGCAGCGGGCCGGGGGACAGCCTGTCCGCAAAGGCACTCTTCGGTCCGCCGAAAAGGGCGGCGGCGGCGACATGATCGGCGACCTGGGGCGGCATCGCCGTCGTGGATAGATCGATCACCGCTGCGCCTTGAGAGTAGCCGCCGAGCACCATGCGGGTGTTCGGGCAGTTCGCCGCCATCGATTGGATATGCCCGCTCGCGTCATTGGCGCCCGCTGGGGTGCTGCTGTCGAAATCTCTGCTCGCCGGATAGTCGACCGCGTATACCCCGACAGAGCGACCGCCCAATTGTGAGCGAAGTGAGTCGACGAACGCCTGTCCGACGCCGCCGACGCCAGGCGGCTCGGTTGTGCCGCGCGCGAAGACGACTTCGACGTCAGGGCAGGGATCCGCGGCCGCACTCGGGAGGTGGATAAGTGCGATTGGCAGTGCCCATGCTGCCGCCACAGCCCCGAGGAAACCGGTGGCCCGCCGCGCGTTCGTTGTGTCCATACTCTTATGTCGCCGGGCGACCCATAGATGTCACAGGCGATCATCGCGATCCCAACCCTCGAAACAACATGCGTCCGCTGGTACCACTACTCGCCATGGCCTTTGTTCAGTTCAGCGGTGTGACGTACCACGACCCTGGGCGCGCGTACGGCAGCTACGTCCTCTACACCGGCGCAGACGGTGTCACCCGGCTGATCGATCTCAATGGCGTGGTGCGCAACCACTGGCCGCATCCGGGCGTACCGGCCAGGATCATCGACCCCGCTCTCAACGCGGGGCGCGTCGGCGACATCGGTGTGCAGCTGAGTCAGCTGGACGACTCGCCTGGCGGCATTTACGGCAACCGCACCGTTGGTCAGCTGTCGTGGACGGGGGAGAAGCTCTGGGAGTGGGGAACCGAGGCGCCTGGTGGCGCGGCCCGCCAGAACCACGATTGGGAACTGCTCGAAAACGGCAATCGCCTTATCCTCGTGGCGATCCCGCGTGAAGTTCCTGCACTCGGACCGCACGTTGTCGGAGACCAGGGAATCTACGAAGTCACACCGGACGGGCGAATCGTCTGGGAGTGGAAGGCAGGCGATCATCTCGACGAATTCGGTTTCACTGCTGAGGGATTCGAGTACCTCCGCCGAAGCATCGCTCGCCAACCCGACAACATCTGGGGCTACCTGGAAATCAACAGTGCCAAGACGCTCGGACCCAACCACTGGCACCGTGACGATCTCACCACGGTCTTCCAGCCTGACAACATCCTGATCAGCTCGCGCAAAGCCAACATCGTCGCACTGATCGAAAGATCGTCGGGAAGGATCGTCTGGCGCCTCGGACCCTACTTCGAGGCCGAGCCTGGCGCCGAGCATCAACGGATCAACCGTCATTCTCTGCCGCGACCGCTCGACCAGATCTCCGGTCAGCACAACCCGCATTTCATCGCCGACGGACTCCCAGGAGAGGGAAACCTGCTCGTGTTCGACAATCAGGGTGGTGCAGGGTATCCGCCTGCGCCCCTTGGGATTTACGCGGGGTCACGAGTGCTGGAGATCAACCCGGAGACCAAGCACATTGTGTGGCAGTACACCGCAGAGGACTCGGGCCGCCCACCGTGGACATTCTTCAGCTCGTTCGTCAGCAACGCGCAGCGTCTGCCCAACGGGAACACGCTCATCACCGAAGGCATGCACGGCCGGATCTTTCAGGTCACTCCGTCCGGAGAAGTGGTGTGGGAATACCTCACGCCGTACGAGGATTACGCGGTGGCAGGCGAACCCGAGGTCAAGGTTCCGACCGTCGACGGTGTCGATCGCCCCACGCTCACCCGGATGATCTACCGGTCGCAGGCGGTGCCGTTCGACTGGGTTCCGGCAGATACCCCGCGATCGTTGGACCCTGTTGATCGGCGGTTTTAATTGACGTCCGCTGACTGCTCGACGGCGGTGCGGATCAACGATCGCGGCGACCAACACATGATGACGGCGGCCGCTACTTCGTCGAGGTCGAGTGCGTCGCGGGCAACGACGAGTGCTTCGACGCCGCACAGGAACATCAACGCCTGAGTCAGCCGCTCCAGTGCAGCCGCGTCCATCCTGTTCTGCAGCGGCGCAACGGCGATCGTCAGGAATTTCAAACGGTTGGTGCCGCGCACCGGAGCGTATTCGGCGGCATCCAGATCCTGTTGCGCCAGCCAGCGGTCCCGGCTCGCCCGCAGCGCCTCCCGCCACAGCGCCTCGTCGGCGAACTGCATGTGGGTGATCCGGCGGATGACGAGCTCGACGCGGTCGTCGACATCGTCGGGTAGGTCTGCGGAGGTGCTCAACGCTGGTTCGGCCAACCGCCACATCGGTCCACAGCGACTGGGTGTTGGGAAAGTACCGGTAGGCCGTTGCGTGCGAGATGTTGGCGGCATCGGCCGCCTGAGAGGATTGGTTAATGGAAGTCGTACAAAGCAGGTCGGGACGGTAAACGCCGACGTGTGAGACGAGCAAGGCCCGAAACCGCGGCTGCGCAGCGCGGATTTTCGTCGGCCACCGTCAATATTGGCGGCAACGGCAAGTGGTAACACCCCAGGTCGGCCCGTCGATAAGCCGCAAAACACCGGTGTTGCGCTTCTTCCTCCCACGGGGTGACGTGCAAGACAGAGCAACCTATGCTCGCTTCGGGTGAGCGCTTGACCCGTAGCGGCGACGTCGGTTTGGCGACGAGAGTGGGGCCTGAGGTGCAAACAGTGCTGGGACTGTCGATGACGTCCACCAGCCTTGGCTGGGTGATCCTCGACCGGCAAGGTCCCGACGCGTCCACCCTCGACCACGATGCCTTTGATGTCCGGTCCACGGCCGACGGCACGACTCCCGACCCGTCGCAGCACGCCGCGGCCGCGCGGGGCGTGCAGGCCATCGCCACAGCGAGCGGCCACAAGGTGGGCGCTGTCCAAGTGACGTGGAGCGAGGATATGGAGGCGGCCGCGGTCGACCTGCTGAAGTCGTTGGCAGACTCGGGTTTCGACAACGTCTTAACCGTCCCGCTGAATCAGGCCGCCCAGAGTTGGGGGGTCGAGGTCGGGCGCGCCAACGAGCACCAAAAGACCGCGCTGTGCATTCTCGAGCCCGGCACTGCGACGGTCATGGTCGTCGGCACCGGTGCAGGCTCGGTGCACACTGCCGTCACCAACACCCGCGACCACGCATCGGACCTCATTGCGTGGCTGACCACGGTTTTCAACCGAGACGGCTGGTTACCGGAGAGCCTGCATCTTTTTGGCGCACGCGATGATCTCGAAGAGGTCGCGGGACCGATCGGCGACGCTCTGCCGATGCCCGTTTTCGACTCCGTCGATACGCAACTGGCCCTCGCCCGCGGTGCGGCGTTGGTGACGGTCAGTGCCGTGGCCGTCGGTCCGTCGCAAACGCCCGAGACGCCGGTCAACGACCTACGTTCGCGACGTGAGCTGCCCCGTTTGGTGTCGCACGCGAAAAAGGTGACCATCTCGGCAGCCGCCGTCGCGATTGTCGGTGCGGCGCTGTCGCTTGCAGCGGGTTCGGCGTTCAACGGCGAAACTGTGTCCGCCCAGGCGGCAGACCCGCAGGCGGAGGGCGCCTCGGTGACATCCGCCAGCGTCCACACTGCCCCCACCCGGATCTCGGCACCGCCAGCACCAGACCAACCGCTGGCAGCCGAGCCGTCATCCGCGCCACCTGCCCCGCCGCAAACCCCTCAACTCCCTGCCGAGCCCCATTCGGCGGCGGTGCCTGAACCCGTTTCCGTCCCGGTTCGCCAACAGACGGTTTCCGCTCCGCCGCCCGCAGCTCTGATCGCCGCTCCGCCGCCCGCAGCCCCACTCGCCGCTCCGGCGGCACCCGTTGCTCCGCCACCGGCGGCTCCGCTTGTGGTACCGCCTGCACCGGTCGCTCCGCTTGCTCTGCCACCCGCGGCACCGCTCGCGGCTCCACCTGCACCCATTGCCGCTTCACCGCCGCCGCCTGAACCTGCGGTAGCGCCGCCCCCGCCGGACCCTATCCAGGTCGTCTTGAGTCCGCTGCTCGGCGGACTGCCCTGATCAGAACGCGAATCGCTAGGGCTTGATGCCGACGGTGATCAGGTCCGACAACACCCGCGTCCACCCCCGCCTGCGGACGCGATGTTG
Organism: Mycobacterium sp.; assembly: GCA_032230775.1. Taxonomy (GTDB): domain Bacteria; phylum Actinomycetota; class Actinomycetes; order Mycobacteriales; family Mycobacteriaceae; genus Mycobacterium. The sequence continues at coordinate 9,940 of JAVXWV010000868.1, forward strand.
ATCGCTGACGCGGAAGCCCGCGCCTTCGAACAATGCCCGCATCTCATCGGGCGACGGACTGTGTACAGGGTTGAGCCGATTGGCGGACAGCCGATGCAGGGGGAGCGGCTGCCGCGGACTCAAGGTCGCAACCGCCACCAGACCGCCTGGAGCCAGCACCCGGTGGAATTCACGCAGCGCGGCAGGCTGGTCGAAGAAGTGAAACGCCGAGGTCGTCACGACAGCGTCGAGCACCCCATCCTCGAACGGTAGATGCTCGGCCGGGCCCTTGCGCCACTGCACGTCCGCCGAGCGGGCTTTGGCCTGAGTCAGCATGCCGTCGGACATGTCGACGCCGTAGACCTCGTCGGGATGCAACTCGTCGCGGATCCGGTCGGCGAGAATCCCTGTGCCACAGGCGATATCGGCCACCTTGCGCGCGACGATTGCATTCAGCTGTTCAATCACCTCGTCATGCGCCGGGCGGTACACCCACTGCTGAAGAAACGGCCGGTCGTATAGCGGCGCGGCGATACTCCAGAACTGCGTGACGGCATCGTTGAAGGTTCGGCGGGGCGCCGACGTCACCAATTCCAGACGCCCGGGTCGGACGGCGGGTACCCAGCGCAGACGTCGGTGCTATGGGCCGCGACGCCCTTGTTGTTGAAGAACAGCTTCGCCCAGTTGCCCCAGTGAGTCGCCATCTGCT
>JAVXWV010000018.1:0-2681 GCA_032230775.1 Mycobacterium sp.
GCTTGAACCGCAATCTGATGCCGGTGAGCAGACGGGACTCTGGTGCAACGCCGTGGCAGCCGCGATCTTGATGCCGGCTGAGGCTTGCGGTGCCCGTCCAACGCTAGCCGAACCGACACGCATTGCCATGACCTCGGCGCCCAGCAGCCGGTTGAGAATTGGGTCCGTGACCCCAGTGGCCGGATCGTGCGCGACCTACGCGTTCTCTTTTCGCATGACGACGACCGTTTCGTGGAATCCGTTGTTGCCGATGTGCTCGAACAACACCGGCAGGTCGTAGCGACGTTTGAGAACGGTGAACAGTTCGATCGTCTCGAACTCGGTGAACACATGGAAATGGATGCTGTAGTCATCGGCGATGAGTTGGTCGGCGTGCGCGCGCACGCCCTCGGGTGGCACCTTGAGAACGTCGCGGGTCCATTCGAGGAAGTGCTCGTCGCGGGAGGTGGCGGGACCGGCCTCGTGGTCTCGGATCATGTGCTCGATCGTCGTCGGCGGCCGCATGTGGTCGATATTGCCGCGTTTGTTGGGCACGACAAGGAACATCACCCCGTTGGGCCGCAGCACTCGGACGAAGTTCTTCAGGGTGGCGATCGGGTCCTGGCAGTGCTCGAGGAAGTTGTTCGCGATCACGTAGTCCTGCGAGGCGTCCGGGACGCCGTGCAGGGTCTCGCCGTCGGTGACGATGCCGACGTCCACCAGATCGACGTCCGCGAGCTCCGGGTACTCCCGCCGCAACGCCTCGGTGCTCATCCGGTCGACGAAGGTGGTCCGGGCGCCGGCCGCAACCCGGGTCGGGCGAGTCAGCGCGCCGATCTCGATGCCCGCACCGTGCAGGTACATCGCGCCGGCGACCGACTGCGGCTCCATCTGCGGGACCAAATCGAGCAGTCCGCGCAGGTAGCGGCGAGGACTGTTCTGCAATTGCCGGTCGGTACCGGCGAAGTACAACGCGATCTCGTGCACGGCGTCATCGACGATCAGCTGGGGAAGATCGATCTCCCACCGGTGTTGGCCATTCCCGATTCCGGCCGCGAGCAGGTCGGCGCCCATGCGGGCGGCGGTGATCGTCGTGTGCCGGGCTCCGTCAACCCAGACCTCGAGATCAATGGGTTCCTCCGGCCGGGTGCTGTCCCACGCCCACCCCGCGAGGAGGTCGGTGTTCAAACCGTCGTCGACCCCGGCCAGCGAGGACCGAATGGCATGCCGTCCGATGGTTGGCCGCCTAGTCACGCGAAAAACCTACCTCACCGGCGTCCCCGGAACGACGGACGACGGACGACGCCCGAGATCAACGGACCGGGTCGGCGGCGTCGTCTGGACGGTCTCGAAAGCGTGAACGCTCCGGGCACGAGGCGTCCAACGTCGCCGGTTCGATGCCGCTCCATCCGACTAATCGTCGGAGTCGGTGGTGGATGCCGTGGTGTCGCCCGCTTGCTTGTTGCGACGGTGCCGGAGCCAGAGGACGACGGCGATGAGGACGAGCAGGGCGACGCCGATGTAGTTCGCGTAGCGCTCGATGCGGGTGTACTGGCTGCCGGCGAGATAGCCGAGGAGGGTGAAGGCGGTGGCCCACAGCAGGCCTCCGAGCGCGTTCCAGGCGAGGAAGCGGCTATAGGGGAGTCTGCTCATTCCTGCGAGGCCTGGGACGAGGGCCCGCAGGGCGGCGGTGAACCGCGCGATGAAGACACTCTTGCCGCCGAACTTGCGGATGGTGTCCGTGGCGCTGCGGACGTGTTCGGGCTTGAGGACACGGTTAGGGATCTTGGACAGCAGTGTGTCGCCGTAACGCAGACCGACCCAGTACCCGATCGAGTCACCGATAATCGCGCCGGAGATTCCAGCGATCGCGACCGCGAGCAGAGGCAGCTTGTGCTGGTTCGCCAATACACCGCCGAGAATGACGCCAATCTCGCCGGGGATGATCACTCCGACGAATGCGGAGGCCTCCAAAGCGGGGAGCAGGAAGACCAGCAGCAACGCGAGGAGCGGAGGCAGATGCAGGATTCCATCGAGGACGCGGCCCATGGCTCGTCTCCTACCCAGGCGGTGCCGCCGCTCCGCGTTCGTCTCGTTGCTCTTACCGTTCCCAGGCCCCGACGTCGAAGCGACCGCCGACCGGTCGCGCCCGGTTGTTGATGTCCACGCCGGTCGCGCCCAACGCCGTGCCCTGGTTGACACCGGCACCCCCGGCCGCCAGGGCGAGGTTGCCGGTAGCGGCATCGATGAACGTGGGTGCCGTCGCGATGTTGCCGTGCGCGTACAACACGTTCGCGTTGCCGTTGAACTGAGCGGCCGAGTGCAGCTCGTGGGCGGGGAAGCTGAAGAACAAGCCCTTGCCCGTATTCGTCACCAGGTTGGCGGAGTAGCGCGCGATCCGACCGTGTTCGAAGATCTGATAGTTGTTGTTGTCGGTAACCACGTTGTTGATGATCGACGTGCTGTTGACCGGCTTCGCGCCGATGTACAGGCCGCCGCCGGCGGCGAAGCTCGCCAGGGTCGCATTGTTCGACACGATCACGTTGTTCACCACCTGCACTGCGCCGGTGCCGAGCATCGCGATACCGCCCCCGACCGGTGCGGAGTTGCTCTGCATCACGTTGTTGGTCAGCCGCCCGCCCGCCGTGGCGACGCCGATGCCCCCGCCGAACGATCCGGTGATACCGGGCACGACCTGGTTG
>JAVXWV010000063.1:0-3048 GCA_032230775.1 Mycobacterium sp.
CGGCGTAAGCATGATGATGTGGTCTCGTTCCTTCCACAATCCGGTCGTGTGTCACGCTGAGCCCGACGCGTACCCGCCTGATGCCACCCACTCCCGTGTCGGGTGCTCCCTGCAGTTCCCACGACGCAGCAGATACCGTTGGCATCCAGTCTGACCAGCGCTCGAAATCCATGAGGACGTCATACACAGATGCTGGTTTCGCACTCGACGGCTGTTCAACCCGGCACGACACAGACGCAGTCATGACGCGCAAAGCTACTAGCAGTCGCGGCAAAATTTCCTGCAATCCAGTGGGGATCTACTGAGGGACAGGACGCTCGGCACCGCGTGAGCTGTCCGCCGCTAGCCCGACTATGCGCTCTCTCGACATCGCACCTCGGCACGCGCACAGGCCACGGCAAAGACGACGATTTAGCAGATTTGGCCAGCCACACACGAGGCTGTCGGCTTAGCGGGTCCACGATACAGGGATGGAAGAGCATCCCCCGCCGCCACCAGGCCAGCCCGGTTACGGCCCACCGCCGGGCACCCCGACATCGAAGGGTTCCGGACTGAGCCGCGTCCGTCTGCGCAACCCGCTGTCGATAGTCCTGATCGCGGTGATCGTGATCGGCTTAGTCGCCGCCGGCCTGCTCGCCAGTGAGCTGTACGCCCGTCACCGCGCCGAGAGCGTGGTGGCCGCCGCCACCGAATGCGTGGTGCAGGATAAGGCGAGTGTGTCGTTCGGCGCGACGCCGCTTCTGCTCCAGCTCGCGACCGGCCACTACAGGAACATCTCGATCCACACTGCTGGCAATCGGATCGGCAATGCCCGAGGCATGAAGGCCGACGTGCGGATCGACGATGTCCGGCTGGATGGCGACGCCGACGCCATGGGCACCGTGGGAGCTCTAGACGCCATGATCACCTGGTCTGCCGACGGCATGAAGCAGAGCATCCAGGAAGCGATCACGCCGTTGCGTGGCTTGGTCACCGGGGTCCAGACCAACCTGGACGACGGCACCATCAAGCTGCAGGGCAACCTGGGCAGTGTCACCACCAAGCCGCAGGTTACAGACGGACGAGTGGCGCTGCAGGTGGTCGATGTCACCGGGCTGGGTTTGTTGCTGCCCCGCGAGATGGTGCAGTCGGCGCTAGACGCGTTCACCACCCATCTCGCCGAGAATTATCCGCTCGGTATCCATGCCGATAGCGTGCAGATCACCTATGACGGTGTGACAGCACATTATTCGGCCCGAGACATGTCGATCCCGCAGGGCAACCAGGGCAACCAGGGCAACGAGGGCAACCAAGGGAACAAGGACCACCAGGACCACCAGGACCCCTGCTTCGCAGGCCTATAGGCCGGCGAGCATGGCGCGCGGCGGGGCGAAGGCGGCGAGCGCCTACGCGACGGCATGGACGCGAGCAGCTGTTGACCAATACGTTAGCGACGGCTAACGTATTGACGTGTGCCTGACATGCTGGAGGTCGCGGCGGAGCCGACGCGACGCCGGCTGCTGCAGCTTCTGGCAGCGGGCGAGCTCACCGTCACCCAACTGGCATCGCGATTTTCAGTCACCCGCTCGGCGATATCGCAGCATCTGGGGATCCTCGCCGAGGTCGGTCTTGTCACCGCCCGCAAGCAGGGCCGCGAGAGGTATTACCGGCTCGAGGAGCGTGGGGTGCAGCAGCTCCGCGCGCTTTTCGATTCGTTCTGGAGCGACGAGCTCGACCGCCTCGTCGCCGACGCCAACCAACCCCAAAAGGAGACTCCACCATGACGTTTGAAAAATCTGTGGTTGTGCCGCTGGACCCGGACGCCACGTTCTCCCTCATCACCCAGCCGGACAGGCTTCGGCGATGGATGGCCGTCGCCGCCCGCGTGGAGTTACGGCCCGGCGGTGACTATCGGTGGACGGTGACACCGGGACACACCGCGGTGGGCACCATCGTCGACGTGGAGCCCGGCAAGCGGGTGGTGTACACGTGGGGATGGGAAGAAGACGGCGACCCGGCACCGGGCGGGTCGACGGTGACGGTCACGCTGACGCCGGTCGACGCGGGCACCGAGGTGCGGCTCGTGCACGACGGGCTGACCGACGAGCAGGCCGCGCACCACGCGGTGGGCTGGAACCACTTCATGGACAGGCTGGTGGCCGCGGGCCGAGACGGCGACGCGGGACCCGACGAATGGGCTTCGGCACCCGACCCGCTCGACGAATTGCTCTGCGCCGAGGCCACATTGGCGGTGCTGCAGGGCGTCCTGCGCGACATGGATTCCGATGATCTGACCAAGCAGACGGCGTGCACCGAATACACCGTCGCGCAGCTCGCCGACCACGTGATGGGCTCGATAGCGACACTCGGCGGTTGCGCGGGTGCCCGGATGCCGGAGCGCGATCAGGATGCGCCGCTGGAAACTCAGGTCGCGGATGCGGCACAGGCGGCGCTTGAGGCCTGGCATCGACGGGGGCTGGAGGGTACGGTCGAGTTGGGTCCGCAAGAGGTACCCGCAGCCGTGCCCGTCAGTATCCTTTCACTCGAATTCTTGGTTCACGCTTGGGATTTCGCCAGAGCAATCGGCCGAGATGTGGTTGTCTCCGAGCCGGTGGCCGACTATGCACTGCAACTGGCGGGCAAGGTCATCATTCCGGAAGCGCGTGGATTTGCGGGCTTCGCGGACTCGATCGAGGTGCCAGCCGATGCTGCAGTGCTGGATCGGCTCATCGCGTTCACCGGGCGGCAACCGGCCGCTGTCCAAACATCCGCCAACTAACGAAAGGTCTGTCATGTCAAAGAGAACCGAGTACGAGCAGGGCACACCGAGCTGGGTCGACCTGCAGACCACCGACCAGGCCGCGGGTAAAGAGTTCTACGCGTCGCTGTTGGGCTGGAGCTATGACGACCGGCCGATGCCGCAGGGCGGCACATATTCGATGGCGCTGCTGAAAGGCGAAACCGTCGCGGCAATCGCGCCGATGCCGCCGGGCGCGCCGGAAGGCATGCCGCCGATGTGGAACACGTACCTCGCGGTGGACGACATCGCTGCAACGGTCGAGAAGGTCG
>JAVXWV010000068.1:0-3636 GCA_032230775.1 Mycobacterium sp.
GCCGCGCCGTTCTTCTGTCGTCATGCCTCGACTCCCACTCGCTCCGGTCCTCGCTCGTTCCTCGCAGCGATCCTCACTCGCGCTCGTCTTCGGGTCGTCATGCCTCGACTCCCACTCGCTCCGGTCCTCGCTCGTTCCTCGCTGCGATCCTCACTCGCGCTCGTCTTCGGGTCGTCATGATCGCTGCTCCTGCTGAACTTCGAGGCTCGCCTCGAGTGTCGACCGGATCTTCTCCCGAAGTAGGCCTTTGGCGATCTTGCCGCCCGACGACCGCGGCAGTTCGTCCTGAACTTCGAGTCGCTCTGGCAGCAACTCCTTGGAGACACCCTGCTGCAGAAGGTGTTCGACGAGAGCAGGCAGATCGAGTTCTGCAGCTTGTTTCAGCTCGACAAACACGCAGACCCGCTCGCCGAAGAGCGGGTCGGGCATTGCAACCGCCGCGGCCACGGCGACGGCGGGGTGGGTCGCCACGGCGTCCTCGACTTGGACGGCACTGATGTTCTTGCCGCCGCGGAGGATGAAGTCCGACGTGCGGCCGGTCAGGGTGAGGTAGCCGTCCGCGTCGAGTTCGCAGATGTCGCCCATCCGCATCCAGCCGTCCTTCGTGAACAGCTTGTCGTGGTCGGTACCACCTAGGTATCCGAGGCTCAGCGCGGGGCCGCGGCATGCGGGTTGTCCGAGCCCCGATTTCGTGACGTCGAGATCCCCGTCGAAGAGCCGCACCCGCATCTCCGGCACGATCCTGCCCGCCGTGCGGAGCCGGCGGTGCAACGGGTCCGCGAGGGTGGTCGCGCTCAGCATCCCGGTCTCGTTGGAACCGTAGAACTGCAGGATCGTGACGCCGGTGAGCTCCTCGAACTGCGCGGCTTGGGTGTAGGGGAGCGGCTCGCCGCCGGTGAACACCACCCGCAGGCTGGTCAGGTCGTAATCGCGTGAAGCCGGGCTGGCCAGGATCATGGCCAGTTGCGTGCTGACGCAGCACAGCACAGTCGCCTGATAGCGGTCGATGGCCGCGCAGGTGGCGACGGGATCGAACTTTTCGATTCTGACCGTGGTGGCACCCAAGTGAATCGGTGTGGTGTGCGAGGTCCACACACCGAAGCCGAATGGCATGGGGAGCACGGGCATGAACACGTCGTCCGGTTTGAGTTCGCCGTTGGCGACGGCCTTCTGGTGGAAGTAGTGCCACCGGTTCTGGGTGTGGACAACGCATTTGGGCAGTCCGGTGGTACCTGACGTGGAGTTGATCAGGAAGACGTCATCGGGCCCAACGGGTGAAAGGCCGTTCGTGCCGTCGAGTCGGGGAGTGGTGTCGATGACGAGGTCGCCGCCAAGTGCGACAACACGAAGGGCCGGGTCGGCGTCGCTCGCCGCCTGCTCAGCCGGCGAGAGGCGGTCGACGTCGGTCACCACGAGCGTCGGCCCCGCGGTCCGCAGGATTGCCTTCACCTCGCGCACTCCGGCGCGTGCGCCGAGCCCGACAGCGATCGCGCCGCAGCGTTCGATTGCGACCAGCAGAACGTGGATGGCCGAGGTGTCCTTATGCCAGACCGCCACCCCGTCACCGTGCGCTACTCCCAATGCGAGCAGTCGGTGGGCGAGGTTGGTGGCGGCGTGGTCGAACCCGGACCAGGTGAACGCGCGGTCCGTCGAGTCGAGGGAGAAGTCGATGTAGGCCGGCTTGTCCGGTGTTGACGCGGAATTGCGTACGACGCATTCGGACAGGGTGGTATCCGTCCACCAGCCGGCGGCTCGGTACTGCGCTGCTTCGGCACTGGTGACTGCGGCTCCTTCGACGCCCATCAAGAGATCATATGAATATGAGCTATGGGTTCAATCTCAGTCCCTGGAGCGTTCAACACGGGACTCGAAGTCGCTATCGAACGGGCAGTCGCCGGTGATCGTGTAGTGGCCGCGTCCGGTGAGGAGAGTGATTGGATCCTGCGGCGGTTGCGGTAGCGGGTACTGCGTCGCCGCGCGTTTGCCATGGCGATGGACTGCATCGCGTGCAGATCCAGCCGCCAGACCGCTTGACAACCGCAACAGAAGTGTTTGAAAGCGCAATAGCGAAGACGCCCAGCTCCGGCATAGGTCAGCGGGAGGCGCAATGGCAAGCAGTGTATGAATTTGCTGAATCTGCAGAATCTGAGAACTACCTGGGCACACGCAGCTGGATTCTTTGCGTTGTCGATATGGCGAAACTCGTCGAAGAAGAAGGCGTCGCTTCCGACGGCTTCGGCCCAGGCGGCGGCCCGACGAGTATCTGGTTCCATCGCGGCGTTGTCGACCCAACCGGTGCGAGCGCTTCCGCCGGGACTCCACACCGGTTACTTCTCGATGGACTTCTCGTCGGACTTCCCGTTTGGCGGCTGCCCACCTGGTGGTCCACCGCCCGGGTTTGCGGAGTGCCACTCGACTTTGAACAAGGACGCTTGGGACACGCCCGAGGGATCATCCCGGTTCCGGGAGCGAACATGAGCAATTTCGACCTTGCATCGCGCCTGGCCACCAGGGCGACCGTCGACGTGTACTGGCAAGTGCGGGGCCTGGTCGCCGATAAGTACGGGGAATGCGCGGCGACGAACCTGTTCCAAGCCGACCGCCATGATCCTTGCTGGTAAGGGAAACCGCCTGTTAGAAGTGGCGGACAGCCGCGATCAGGGCTTCGTCTCGGTGACGGAAAGTGTTGTCGGCGCGTCGGACTCAGTGATGGTTACCCGCCTGAACAGCGTTGTCCCCGCCACTCAACGGTCGTCCTCTGAACGGGTGTGTGTTCGCCTGGAGATTGGAGGCGGATAATAAACGTGAAGAGTCCAGCAGAAGGATTGTGAAATGCCACCCGCGCGTCGCTCAAAACCAAGAGACAGTCCCTGGTTGTCCCCATCTCAGAAGCGCGCGTGGCTGGCCTATATGCGCGTGCAGTTGCGCATGAACTATGAGATCAACCGTCAGTTGCAGCTGGATAGCGGTCTGTCACTGGCGGACTATCACGTGCTGAATGCGTTGAGCAACGCGCCGGACCACAAGCTCCAGATCACGGATCTGGCCGCATTGATCGGGTGGGAACGTAGCCGGCTCTCTCACCAGGTGCGGCGACTGTGCGAACGGGGCCTCACCAAACGCGTCCGGTCCGAAGACGACGGCAGGGCCACCGATGCGGTCTTGACCAAGAAGGGATTGAACGCCGTAGTCGCGGCGGCGCCGGGTCATGTCGCGCTCGTCAAGAAGTTGTTCTTTGAGCCATTGCCTGACGAGCTCGTTTCTCCCTTCACTGCGGCGCTGGAACACATCCAGGCGAGTCTCAACCTCAATGCGTCGCTGCCGCCCGTACCGCTATAAATGCGCACGCTTCGTGTTCCAGCACAAGGGTTTCCGCGCCCGAATCATCACAAGGCCAAACTCAATGCGCCTACCAGGATCATCGCGGCGCCCGCAAACCTGCCACTCACGTCACCGAATGGGGTCGTCTTCTCAAGCAGGACGAAGATGGCGATTGCCGCGATCCACACCAGGTTCATCACGCCGCCGACGAACAGCAATCCCATCAGGATCCAGCAGCAGCCCACACAATAGGCGCCAAGCGTCAGTCCCATGCGGAAGGCGCCGAGGTTGCCGGTGCGCCAGTTTCGGGACAGG
>JAVXWV010000027.1:0-4199 GCA_032230775.1 Mycobacterium sp.
GCCGCCTGCTTGACGCGGGCGCGTTGTACGTCGGCAAGACGAACCTGGACCAGTTCGCCACCGGGCTCAACGGCACCCGCACGCCATACACCGTCCCGCGCAGTGTGTACGGCGGCGAGTTGATCTCCGGCGGCTCGAGTTCGGGTTCTGCCCTGGCGGTCGCGCTCGGCCAGGTGCCGTTCGCGGTGGCCACCGACACCGCGGGGTCGGGACGGGTGCCTGCCGCGCTGAATGGGGTCGTCGGGTTCAAACCGTCGCGCGGGCTGATCAGCACCGTCGGGCTTGTCCCGGCATGCAAGTCGCTGGACTGCATCAGCGTGATGGCAGGCTCGATCGACGACGTCGACCGCGTCGTCGACGTCGTCGCCGCCCGCGACGACAACGATCCGTGGTCGCGTCAGCGCGGACCGCGCTACGACGGTTCACCGATCCGGGTCGGACTTCCGCCCGTGGATGAGCTGGAATTCTTCGGCGACGAACCGATGCGAAGCGCCCACTTGGGTTTCCGAGAGCATCTGGCGCGCATTGCCACTGTCGTCGATGTCTCGCTGGCGCCGTTCCTCGCCGCCGGGTCGCTGCTCTACCAAGGGCCGTGGGTCGCTGAGCGGCTGGTGGAGTTCGGTGATTTCCTTGCCGCCCAGCCGGACTCGATCCATCCGGTGGTCAGGGAGATCTTGCGCGGCGGCAAGAAGTACACGGCCGTGGACGCGTTCACTGCATTGCAGTGCCTCGCCGAGCTCAAGGCACTCGTCGCGCCGTTGTGGCGGCAGATGGATGCTTTGGTGGTACCGACGATCGGCACCACATTCACCGTCGACGAGGTGCTCGCCGCGCCGATCGACTGCAACACGATGCTTGGCCACTACACGCATTTCGGCAACCTGCTGGACCTGTCGGGTGTGGCCGTCCCACTCGGCGTCACCAGCGACGGCAGGCCGTATAGCGCAATGTTGCTCGGCGCGGCGCTGACCGATGACACCGTGCTGCACCTCGCCTCACAGATTCTCGACGAACCACGCGAGGTGTCGTCGTCTCCCTTGTCGGCCGTGATCGAGGAGCGTGTGTGAGCAATCCAGTCGAAGTGCCTGCGGAACCGACGCCGTTTCGACTCGAGGCAGGCAAGACCGCGCTGATAGTCATCGACATGCAGCGAGACTTCCTGCTGCCCGGTGGGTTTGGCGAGAGCCTTGGCAACGATGTCAATCAGCTGCTCAAAGTGGTGCCGCCGCTGGCAGGCTTGATCGCCGCGGCCCGGGCGGCTGGCATCATGGTGATCCACACCCGCGAAGGCCATCAGCCTGACCTGTCCGACTGCCCGCCTGCCAAACTCAGCCGCGGTGCCCCGTCGAAACGCATTGGGGACGAAGGCAAATACGGCCGCATCCTGATTCGCGGCGAGTACGGCCACGACATCGTCGACGAGCTCGCGCCGATCAACGGCGAGGTCGTCATCGACAAGCCGGGCAAGGGTGCGTTCTACGCCACCGAACTGCAGGACATCCTCACTGCAGCTGGGATTACTCAACTGCTCATCACCGGCGTCACCACCGAGGTGTGTGTACACACCACCACGCGTGAGGCCAACGACCGCGGCTACGAGTGCCTCGTCGTATCCGATTGTGTGGGCTCGTATTTCCCGGAATTCCAGCGCGTCGGCCTGGAAATGATCAAGGCACAGGGCGGCATCTTTGGGTGGGTCGCAAACACCACGGCCGTCATACCCGCGTTGCACGCACTCACCACCACCGCCGCCTGAGAGGACCTCGCCATGACGACCGACATCACGAAGCCCGCCGACCCACCGATAGATCCGGCCCCCGCGCACGTGTCGCTACCGTTGTGGACCCGCGGCGACACCAACGCGTTCTTCGGCCTCGGATTCAACATCCTGGTCAACGTCCTGACCCTGACCGGCCTGATGATCGGCGTCGTGTCGGTGCCCGCAGCCGATGTTCTTGGCACCGTGCTGCCCGCACTCGGGGTGGCGTTGATTCTGGGCAACCTGTACTACACATTCCTCGCCCGGCGACTCGCACGGCGCGAGAACCGGGCCGATGTGACGGCGCTGCCGTACGGCCCCAGCGTCCCGCACATGTTCATCGTGGTGTTCGTCGTGATGCTGCCGGTGTACCTCAAGACCAAGGACCCGATCCAGGCATGGTCGGCCGGACTTGCATGGGCGTTCATGATCGGCGTGATCGTGATGATCGGCGCCTTCGTCGGGCCATACATTCGCAAGCTGACTCCGCGCGCCGCCATGCTCGGCACGCTGGCAGGAATTTCCATCACCTTCATCTCCATGCGCCCCGCCGCGCAGATGTGGGAGGCGGCCTGGATCGGCCTTCCGGTGATGGCCATCATCTTGATCGGCTTCTTCACCAACGTGAAGCTGCCGTTCGGTATCCCGGTCGGACTCGCCGCTCTGCTCGTCGGCACTGCGATCGGCTGGATCGGCGGGTACATGTCGGCACCCGATGTGGGAAAAGCCATCTCCGACATCGCGATCGGCATACCTGACCTCCGCATCGACCTGCTCCTGCACGGACTGTCGAACCTCGCCCCCCTGCTGGGCACCGCAATCCCGTTGGGTGTCTACAACTTCACCGAGGCGATGAGCAACGTGGAGAGCGCTGCGGCCGCAGGCGACAACTTCAACCTACGCAGCGTGCTGCTCGCCGATGGCGCAGGCGCGGTCATCGGCTCGGCGTTCGGATCGCCGTTTCCGCCCGCGGTCTACATCGGCCATCCCGGATGGAAGGATGCTGGCGGGCGGGCCAACTACTCACTCGCCAGCGGTGTGGCGATCGGAATCCTGTGTCTCCTTGGGCTTTTCGGTGTGCTTGACGCGCTGCTGCCGGTGCCCGCGATCGTGCCGATCCTGTTGTATATCGGCCTGCTGATCGGTGCGCAGGCATTCCAGGCAGTGCCGCGGCTGCAGGCCGTCGCCGTGGTCGCGGCGCTGCTTCCGAACCTCGCACAGTGGGCCAGTGGACTGATCGACAACGCGTTGAACGCGGCGGGCACGTCCGCAGGCAAGGTCGGCGCCGACGCGCTCAACAAGGCGGGCGTCGTGTACGAGGGGCTGCAGGCGCTTGGCGAGGGTGCCATCCTCGTCGGCCTGGTACTCGGCACCATGGTGGCGTTCATTCTCGAGAAGAAGTTCCTCTACGCCGCGATCGCGTCGGCCGTCGGTGCGGTGCTGTCGTTCGTCGGCCTTATTCACGCGCCCGAGGTCGCCTGGGCGGCCAACCCGCAGGTCGCGCTCGGTTACCTTTTCTTCGGAATCGTCTGTGTCGCTTACTCATTCCTGCCGGGTGCCAAGGACCCGGTCGAGGTCGACGAAGCCGATATAGTGGCGGGCCACTAATCGGGCTTCAGTCGCGGGCCACTAGGCGGGCGCTATCAGTTCCCGTGGACCGGTCGGCAGCCGCCAGTGGAACGCCAGTGCTGCCAGCCGAAGCAGCGTCGCCAGTGCGCTACCGACTGCGACGCCTACCCACTGCGGCCCGAAATAGTCGATCACGAAGTAGGTTACGGCACCAAGCAACGCCGGAATCGCGTACAGATCGTCCGGGCCCATGACATACGGGACCTCGCGCGCGATCACATCACGCAGCATCCCGCCTGCGATGGCCGTGAGCATGCCGATGATGGCCGCTGCGAACCAGCTGGCGCCCTCGTCGACCGCGATGGCCGCGCCTGAGGTGGCGAAGAAGCCCATCCCGATCGCATCGAGGACCAACACCGCCGTGTTCATCCGCAGCACCAGATGGGCGAATGGCGTGGCGATCGCGACGGCGAGCAGCGCGACCGTGATGTTGGGCCAGTGCTGGATTGAATACGGCGGCCTGTCGAGCAGCAGATCGCGCAGCACGCCCCCGCCCACTCCGGTGAGCACCCCCAGCGTCGCGATTCCGAACAGGTCGAAGCCCTTACGAACACCGACGGTCGCACCTGACGCGGCGAACACCGCAATGCCTACGTAGTTGAGAATTGTCTGGAGCACGCAAGGAACGCTAGTCAGTTACTCTGCTCGGAGATGGACACCGCCACCGTTGTCGTGACAATCCTGCTTGCGGCGCTCTTCACATTCGCCGCGAGTATCAAACTGCTCGGTGTCCCACAATCCCTGGCCATCCGCGATCACCTTGGTGTCAAGCCACTGCAGTGGCGACTCATCGGCGTGTGCGAACTCGCGG
>JAVXWV010000363.1:0-6730 GCA_032230775.1 Mycobacterium sp.
GTCGTTCCACGGTGCACGTGCCTCATTGAGCGCCAGGTACCAGTAGTCGTTACTCGGCGTTGCCGCGAGCGTGATCGAATCATCGTCCTTGAGCTGTGCGACGCGTTGAGTGGGAATGGAGTCCGTCCAGTCGATCTCGCCGGCCTGCAGCGCCGACAGCGCGGTGGATGGTTCGGAGATAAATCGGAACGTCACACCCGAAACCCGGGGAGCCCCAGCCCAATAGGCCGGATTGGCCTTCAACGTGATTGAGTCGCCGCTCTTCTGAGACTGGAATGCGAACGGACCCGTGCCGACAGGATGCGTGGCGATCTGTCCGCTTTCCACGTTCTTGCGCTGCACGATCGCCATCCCTTTGAACCCGCCGAGGTTCGTCAGCAGATTCGGAGTTGGCTGCTTGACCGTGATCCTGACGGTGGCGGGGTCGGCCGCGGTCACGCCGGAAACGGCACTGAACTTGTCGACGTTGGCGAGCTCTTGATCGATGATGCGCCGATACGAGTAAACGACATCGTCGGCGGTGAACGGGCTGCCGTCATGAAATGTGACGCCCTTGCGCAGATGGAAGGTCCAGACGAGCTGATCTTGGCTGACGTCCCACGACTCCGCGAGCGCCGGCCGCATCTCCAGGTTGTCGTCGGGTTCGACGAGCGTGTCGAAGACGTTCTCCAGCACCTCGAACGAGAAGTAGGCGCTGGTCTTCTGCGGATCGAGCTGATCGGGCTCACCCGCGATTGCGGCGATGAGATTGCCCGACGAATCGTCGCCGAGATCCGCCCGATCGCCGGTGGAGCAGCCGGTGAGGGCGATAACGACCCAGGTGACAACGCTGAAAGCGGTCAAAACCCGCACGCGGCTCTTTACCCGGTGAGCACCGTCACCGAAACGCGTCGCCGCTCAAAGCCGTGACTTTGCTGAACCAACACTGCGATAATCCGCGGCGTGAGAATCATTCGCGGGCTCGCCGCAGCCGCCATCCTCGCGTTTGGTGCACTGGCGTTCGCAGGCCCCGCCCAGGCGGACCAGGTCATGCAGGGCGTCTACAACTACATGCCCAAGGACGGCCCGGCAGGCACCTGGACGATCTACCCGTCGTGTGTGCCGGTGGTCGGTGATCTGCGAGTGAATCTGGAACTGCCGGTGGCCTGCAGGCTGCACGTGTCGGGATCGACCGGCGTCACCGGCGGTGACGCAAACCTGGCCGGCGGTGTGTGGCAGTTCTCCACGACGAAGCGGGACGGCATGACGTGCCCTGATGGAAGCACGGCGCCGACCACCGAGACGATCAGGTTCGACGACATCGCGATGACCGGTACCCGCACCATCTTCCACACCGACGTCTGCGGGCTGCCGCCGGGCAAGATCGACCAGCCGTTCACGTTGTCGTTCAAGGAACCGCTTCCCATGCCCGTCGAGCAGTACCCGCTTTACTGCGAGCCGGGCGGCTTGCGGCGCTGCTTCTAACACGGAGTTGACGCGCGCCACTGTCCCGCTGCTCAACGGCAAGGTCCGCAACCTGACCGGCCCGAGGCTCACACAGCGCTTGGGCGTCAGGTGTACCGATCTCGGGGCGTCGGTCATTGCGCCGAATGGCAAACTGGTGTCGGTATTCGGCGACACCTTCTCCGGTAGCAAAGTGGGACAGGGCGATTGGCGTTCACCCGTCGTCCTGATCGGCACCGGCGACGCCAACCACGAAATCGTCTACGAGCGGGCAGGGGGAGACGACCCGAACTACGCGCGACAGCTCTGGCACTATGTCCACGATGACGACGTCACAGGTTGGACCCGCGGTGGAATCAGCACCGTCATCCCATCGGACCTGCTGTGCGTCGACGACTCAATTTACCTGCACGCCATCGTCAATCGCGGGTTCGGCAACGTCATCTGGACCGAGATCTGGCGATCGGACGACAGCGGCGTCTCGTGGTCGCATATGGGCGAAGACGCCAAATTTCCCGCCGACATGCATGGCGGTTATGCCCAATGCCGGTCGTGGGACTACGACCCCGACGACGGCTGGGTGTATGTGGTGGCGACGGGATTCCAACGCGACAAAGGCATCATCTTGATGCGTGTCCGGCCCGAGCACATCGGGCAGCGGTCGGGGTATGTCGGCTGGGGCTTCGCCACCGGTCGCTGGGCGTGGGGAGAGTCGGCCACCCCGATCACGCCCGCGGGCGAGCAGTGGGGAGAGCTGACGTTTCGCAGGCTGGCACAAGGCAAATGGGTCCTCGGCGGGTTCCTGGCGTCGCAGTATGCGCTGGGCTACCGGGTCGTTGATTCACCGGTCGCCAACATGCACACCACCGAACTCCAGATACCTGTGCTCGGCTCAGCGTGGAACGCCGAGAATCACGCACGCAACAAGATCGCGCAACTCTATGGCGGCTATGTGCTGCCGGGATCGCGGTTCGACATCCAGGGCGGCATCGGGCTGGTGGTGTCGCAGTGGAATACCGACGCCGGATGGCCTTACCGGGCGATGCAATTCAAGGCATCGCTGAGGGACACCACGAAGACGGTGAACCCACCAGATCGGATCAACTTGTGAGCGTCAGACCGTGAAACCGCCGTCGACGTTCCAGTTGGCTCCCGTCACGTAGCCCGCTTCCGGTCCGGCAAGGTAACTCACCACGCTTGCAATGTCGCGGGGCTGGCCGTAACGCCCGAGCGCCATGACCTCGCGAAGCGAATCGGCGAATTCACCGACCTCGGGGTTCATGTCGGTGGCGATCGGCCCGGGCTGAACGTTATTGACCGTGATTCCCCGAGGTCCAAGGTCGCGCGCCAGCCCGCGCGTCAACCCGGCAACCGCCGCCTTCGACATCGCATAGATCGACAGTCCGGGACCGGGCACCCGGTCGGCGTTGATGCTGCCGATATTGATGATGCGGCCGTTGGTGCCGAGGTGCGGTAGTGCCCGCTGAACGGCGGCGAAGATGGCCTTCACGTTGATGGCGACCAAGCGGTCGAATTGCTCCATCGTCAGTGACTCGACGTCGCCCATGTATGCCACGCCCGCGTTGTTGACCAGAATGTCCAACCCACCCAGCTTCGCCACAGTCTCGTCGACAGATCTGGCGACCTGCCCGGGGTCGCCGCTGTCGGCCTGGATCGCGACGGCCGTTCCGCCGCTCGCGGCAACGTCGGCGACCAGCTTCTCGGCCTCTGCGGCCGACGAGCCGTAGGTGAACGCCACCGCTGCACCGTCGGCGGACAGCCGCCGGACGATCTCCGCCCCGATGCCCCGTGATGCACCGGTCACCAATGCGCGCCGCCCTGCCAGTGGTGCTGTCATGTCGCTCATCCTTGCCCTAATGCTGGAGGACCGCAGAACATTCCCGCTAAGGTCAGCGGTTGATGAGCGAGCAAACCCGACTCGAGCGCTGGGATCAGCGAACCGACCTGTGGCTCGCCGGCGTGGCGATCGGCTTCCTGGCGCTGTATTCCGTGAAGGTGTTGGTCCGGCCGCATGGCGACGTAGACAGGGCGGTCGACATCGGGCTGCTCGCCGTGTACTGCATCTTCGTCGCCGACTACGCCGTGCGACTGTATCTCGCGGATCCTCGTGGCAAGTGGTTCGTCAGACATCTCTGGGAGCTGCCGATCATCGTGCTGCCATTCCTTCGTCCGCTGCGGTTGTTGAGCCTGGCCGTGGTGGTGAATGCGCTGCAGCGTGCTGTCGGCCAAACCATCCACGGGAAGGTCATCGTCTACACCGCGTGCGGCGCCGTGGCGATCGTCTATGCGGCATCCCTGGCGATTCTCGATGTCGAGGGCACGCATCCCGAGTCCAAGATCCACACTCTGGGCGACGCGTTGTGGTGGCCCACCACGACGGTGACCACCGTCGGCTACGGCGACCTGTCGCCCGTCACCCCGATGGGCAAGTTGGTCGCTGTCGCGTTGATGATCGGCGGCATCGCTCCTGGGCAGCGTGACCGCCACGCTGGCGTCGTGGATCGTGCAGCGCGTGGCCCAGGAGGGCGCCACCGAGGAGGTGGCGACGCGGGCTCAGATCGACGAACTCCGCGACGAGATCCGTCGACTCTCGAACTTGCTCACCGAGGATCAACGCCCCGCCTATGGTGAAGGCCGTGAAGCAATCTGACAAGAAGCGCGTAGTCGTCTGGGGCACCGGTTTCGTCGGCAGGATGGTGATCCCCGAAATCGTCAAGCACCCGCTGTTCGAACTGGTCGGTGTCGGGGTGAGCAACCCCGAGAAAGTGGGCCGCGATGTCGGCGAAATCTGTGCTCTCGGGCAGGAACTCGGGCTGACGGCCACTGACAACATCGATGAACTGACCGCGCTGAATCCCGACGCGCTGGTGCACTACGGACCCACCGCGGCGCACGCCGACGACAACATCGCGCTGATCACCCGCTTCCTGCGGGCCGGGATCGACGTGTGCTCGACGGCCATGACGCCGTGGGTGTGGCCGACCATGCACCTGAATCCGCCGAACTGGATCGAGCCCGTCACCGAGGCGTGCGAACTCGGCGAGTCGTCGTGCTTCACCACCGGCATCGACCCGGGCTTCGCCAACGACCTGTTCCCGATGACGCTGATGGGATTGTGCTCCGAGGTCCGCAAGGTGCGGGCCTCCGAGTTGCTGGACTACACCAACTACGAGGGCGACTACGAATTCGAGATGGGCATTGGAAAGCCGCCCGAGTACCGCCCGCTGCTGGAGAACCAGGACATTCTGATATTCGCCTGGGGCGCAACGGTTCCGATGATCGCCCACGCGGCGGGCATCATGCTCGACGAGATCACCACCACGTGGGACAAGTGGGTGACACCCACCGAGCGCAAGTCCGCCAAGGGGATCATCGCGCCGGGCAACGTTGCGGCCGTGCGGTTCACGATCAACGGCAAGTACCAGGGCGAGACCCGCATCCAACTCGAACATGTCAACCGGATCGGCGACGATGCCGCACCCGAATGGCCGACGGGCGTCGAGAACGACGTCTATCGCGTCGACATCGAGGGCACACCGAGCATCTTCCAGGAGACGGCGTTCCGGTTCACCGATGGCTCGGGGCGCGACGCGGCCGCCGCCGGCTGCCTGGCGACCGGCTTGCGCGCGCTCAACGCCGTTCCCGCCGTCAACGATCTTTCGCCAGGCTGGGTGACAGCTCTGGATTTGCCACTCATTCCCGGTGTGGGGACCATCCGCTAGTAACGCGCCGGCCGTCAGACAAGATTGAGTACCGGATAGGGTTCGATCGAGACGGAGTGAGATGTCTGACGGGGTAGGGCTGTCGGTTGGTGCCACCAACCTGGTGGCTGTCGTAGTTGGCCGGGCCGCGGTGACGCGGTCCCCGGTAGTGACGCTGTACCCGCACCGACCCCCCGAGGTCGGCGTGCCCAGCGAAAACCCCAACCTGACCGAACGCGGCCTGATCATCACCGACTTCGTCGACCGCGTCGGTGACCCTGTCGGCATCGTCGCCGCCGATGGCTCCACGCATCTGGCCGACAAGGTGGCCGTCGACGCGTTGCGGGCGATGCTCTACACGGTTGGCAGTCCCCCCACAGGTCCAGTCGCAATCACGTATCCCGCGCATTGGCGGCCCGCAGCCGTCGAGGCGTTGCGCAATGCTCTGGCCGCGGTGCCCGAGTTTCAGGTGCCAAACCCGGCGCAGTTGGTATCCGATGCCACGGCGGCTCTTACCGCGCTGCAGAACGATCCCGGTGTGCCGACTCGCGGCGTTATCGCGCTGTGTGACTTCGGCGGCACCGGCACCAACATCTCGCTCGTCGACGCAACCAACGGTTTTGCGCCGATCGGGCCGGCCGTCCGCCACACCGACCTGTCCGGCGACCTCATCGACCAGGCCTTGTTGACCCACGTCATCAACGACCTGTCGGCGGCGGGCACCATCGACTTGTCCGGCACGTCGGCGATCGGCTCGCTGACCCGGCTGCGGGCCCAGTGCCGCGGAGCCAAGGAGCGGCTGTCGACCACCGCGGTCACCTCGCTGCTGGCTGAGCTGCCCGGGCACAGCAGCGAAATGCGGCTGACTCGCAACGAGCTCGACGAGGTGATCCGCGGGCCGCTCGCCGACTTTGTGGGCGTGGTCCAGGAAACCGTGGAGCGCAACGGAATTCGAACCGCCGATCTCGTCGCCGTGGCTTCCGTTGGTGGTGGAGCCCGCATCCCGATCATCACCACCACGCTGTCCGAACACTTCCGGGTGCCCGTCATCACCACCGGACAGCCGGAGTTGACCGCCGCGATCGGCGGCGGCCTGCGCGCGGCGCGCGGCACGGTCGACGAGGGCAAGACGTCGATGTCCGCCGCGCCCGGCGCGGTAGCCGCGGCAGCTGCGGCCACCGCGATGGCACCCGAGGTGAACCCACAGGACGCGCCCGTGTCGAGCACGTTCCAGGCCCTGGCCTGGTCGGACGCCCACGACGTTCCCGATGTCGCGCCGACCGACCCGTACGAGTACGGCGGGGAGACCACCGGCGGCGTCACCGAGGCGCGCCCGGCGATGCAGTTCGACCACGAGCAGCAGTACGAGGAGGAAGCGGCGCCGCTGCCGTGGTACCGGAAGCCCGCGATCATCCTGGGCGCAGGCGCTGTCGTGGTGCTGGCGGCGCTGGTGGCCGCGGTGTTGTTCGTGATGCGCGAGGACACCACCCCGACACCCGCGTCGACCACCGCTCCCGTCACAACCTTGCCGCCGCCGCCGACGTCGGCGGCACCGATCCCGGGCG